>DATHPB010000204.1:0-3367 GCA_035484295.1 Cytophagaceae bacterium | reverse complement strand
CCAAAAAACTCTGGGACGGACGTATCGCTGTCTTGCAAGTCACCAATACTAACGAACGAACTGTTGAATTACGAATTTTGGTCAGTTCAATGGATGCGCCAACGACTTTCGACTTACGTGTATTTGTCCGGGAAAAAATGCTGCTTTTTATCCAACACCATTATCCTCAGAGCTTACCTAAGCAACGCGTTGAATATTCGAGGACAAGTGAACACACTGTCGTTTAATATGTCTCCAGCTTATTGTAAATACGGAGTATTTCCGAAACACTCCATGCTTGCGAGATGCAACCGTTGGGTTTATGAGGCAGACCGCTATCGAAAATTTCCGAATACGTTCCTATACCTGCTTCGTAACAATGTTCCAGGGCTTTTGCCAGATGTTTTATTACTTGCTCTTTCCCTCGCTCCTCACGTACATAAAGGCAAGCATCATAATATGGTCCAAGCAACCAGCCCCATACTGTACCTTGATGGTATGCTCCATCACGCGACAAAACGTCTCCACCATAACGTACCTGATGATCGGGATGATAAGGTGTAAGACTGCGCACCCCTTTAGAAGTCAGGAGCTCTTGTTCAACAATAGACAACACTGATTTACCTTCTTCCTTACTTAATAAAGGAAATGGCAAACTTAAAGCAAACAGCATGTTAGGTCTTACCGAACTGTCATTGCCATCGTCATTGACCACATCATATAACGCACCGTTTAAAGGATTGATGAATTTTCCTTTAAACGAACTTAAGATTTTGGAGGCGTAGTCACTATACTCTACGGCTTCTTCGGTAGCGCTGAATATAAAAGCCATCTCTGTTAAGATCTTATGGCAATTGTACCAAAGTGCATTGATCTCTATTGGTTTTCCAATACGGGGTGTGACCACCCAATCGCCAATCTTGGCATCCATCCAGGTCAGCTGCACTCCTTGTTTTCCGGCATAAATCAAATAATCTGAATCTGCATGAATATTGTACGCTGTACCTTTCAGGTAAGCTTCCCTTATGGCTTGCACGACTGGATAAAAAATCATACGTACCGTATTTTCGTCATGACTTTTTTTCCAGTACTGATATACTGCCACCACATACCATAAGGCAGCATCCACACTGTTATATTCAGGTTCTTCTCCCTGATCAGGAAAACGATTCGGTAGCATGCCTCTGGAGACAAATTTTGAAAAGGTTTCCAGAATCGCTTTAGCCCTGTCGTAATTGCCACTTTCCATGCAAAGACCAGGTAATGCAATCATTGTGTCTCTGCCCCAATCAGCAAACCAATGATAACCGGCAATAATCGTTTGATGTCCTCCGGCACGGCTCACTAAAAATTGGTCACCGGATAAAGCCAGTTGTTTGATCTCTGCAGGTGCTTTAGCATAAGGTTTAATCAATGCTTTCCTCCTGGTGACTTCATTTTCCCATAACGTTTTCGCCTGATCTATTTCTTGGTGTTCCGGAAGTCCGACCAGCACATACTTATCGATTCCAACTTCCAAATCAATGGTCAAAATACCCGGTGTATACAGGTCTTCTAAGGGATCAAAGCCTCTTAACTCTTCTTCTTTATATAAAAAACTCAAGTACCATCCGGCATCCTGATTTTCAAATTGAATTCCTTTCGACTGTACTGAACACGATAGTCCTTCGAAAGCAGACAATATGATTTTATTTTGCTCAACCTGCACTTGTTTATTAATGAAGGTATTTTTTTTACTCAGCGAGTGAATGTCTCTTCCCGAAATAAAAGGCCGGAGTTGCAACTGAAACTTTGCCGGAGAAGGTCCGGTAATGCGGTATCTAATGGCCAGGCATTCTATGGCTTGTAATGCCATGACCTCTTTGTGAAGGATATAATCCCCTATTTTATAGTCGAAAAACGGTCCCCAATTTTTACCTGCTTTGACCAGATTTTTATATCCGTCAGGAGTAATGGAACCAGGAAACTGATTGGAAAAAAGTGGATAGCTGGTGTTTGAATTAGTGATGATTGTTTCTTCTAACCTCGAAAGAATCATGGTTCTCTCTACCGGAGGACGTCGAGAAACGTTGAATATGCCATGGTACTTTCGAGTGTTGATACCAGAATAAGTACCCGAAGCATAAGATCCATTTCCAAACGTTTCCAGCCATTCCGAAGACTGTAATGCTTTCACATCCTGGTAATAATGTGCAGGCAATTCGATACGTAACGTATCTTCCATACTCGTGTTTTTCTATTTAGATGGACAGAAGGTATTTATGAATAATCAACTGTTTAATGGCCATAAAACAAGTTGACAAGCACTTCTATAAATAGATTATATATTCAGTATAAAAAACTGAATGTTATTTACTTAAACTTTTCAAAACACCGTCTAAATCAGCAATCATGGTGCTCAATTTTTGTTTATCATCTTCAGATTCTGCAAGAGGAAGAGCCTTTTTGCAATAACCTAAAGCTTTAGTATAATTAGCTGTTAACTCTGTCTTAAGTGCCGGTCCTTGTTTCTTGTATTGTTCAGCATTGAGTGAGTTATAGCTATTTAGTTTCACTCTGCTTTTGTCTACATACAAACTCCCAAGGTTAAACAAAGCAATGTAATTATTGGGTTCCTTGTCCAAAACCTTCAGGTAATATTTCTCTGCTTGATCCGGCTGATTGAACTTCTGGTATTGCACGGCAATATTTATCAATACCAATGGATCATTAGGATTCGTCTTCTCTAACAGAGCTAGCGTTTGAACGGCCTGTTCATTTTTATCTGTAGTGATGTAGAAATTTGCCAATTCCTGAAGCAAAATCGGATCATTGGGATTTTTCACCAATCCCTCTTTTAATTCTGCTTCACCTTTTGCAGCATCTCCGTTTGCCAGGTAATAATCAGCAGCTGTCTTATAGACATGACTTTTAAAGTAATTGTTTTTCTTCAGCTCTTCTGTAAACTCAAATGCTTGTTTTTCATCTTTTTTTGCAAGCGCAGCATAGGAACCATACAATAAAGCTGTCGTATCTTTAGGACTAGCCAGATGTGCCAGCTTAAATGATTTTACAGCGCCTGCAAAATCAGATTCCTGGTATTTCTTTACACCATCGTTGGTAGTCGCCACCCACTGATCTTGCAAACGTAAGTCTGACATTTGATAAAACTGTCCGTTTGATTTCTCCAGTGTTTTGGCCTGAAGAAACGAAATGATCGCCGTATCTGCATATCCTTTCTTACTTGCAGGATTATCCGCTGCGAGTCTGTTGTAAATCATTCCCCGGTAATACCAGGCTTTTGCAGAAGCGATCGTCTTCTCGTTTTTAACTGCCGCATCAATTTCCACTTTAGCTTTTACCGGATCGTTATCTTCCAGATAAAGAATGGCATTAGTTAAGGCCCCAT
>DATHPB010000203.1:0-5195 GCA_035484295.1 Cytophagaceae bacterium | reverse complement strand
ACGGAAGAAATAGACGATTAATTAACTAAATCTATAAATTTGATAACGACCCATTACTACGTATGAACTCAACTTCTTCGCCAGCAAAATAGGTGGTCAGTTTGCTCCGGCACGAGGTGGTCAGTTTCACCGGCATATCCAACAGAGAGAACATTCCCTTATTCTATGTTTCAAAAATCCAAAACTCTATGAATTAATCATTTCTGACTTTAACTACAGTCTTTTACCAGCTAAGGATAAATTAGCTATTATCCTATTCAAGAATTATGATATAGCGGAGAATGCTGCGGAAAAAGCAGCTGAGATTTTTTGGGAAAACGTTAATTATTTGAATCTTCTAGAAGATGGGATTCTTAATGTTAATAATCCTTATGACGAGTTAGCTCAAGGTGTTCGATTAACTGTTTCGGATGTGGATACCATTTTAAAAGAACAGCGACCACCACAATTCAACGTAAAAACTTTGAATGGGCCTCCACAGAATATTAATGCACCAACACACACAGGACTAATAGCGAAAGATGATGGTGAAAAACATAATCCGACACTAACAATCAACTTGAAATCGGATAGAACAGTACTGATCAAGTTTCCCAAAAATGTGCAGCTGGAAGATATTGACAGAACAATAAAATTCTTGGAGTTTTATAAGGAAGGGTTATAATAAAAAAAGAAAGAGTAAAAGACTCCGTGATGTAGTTCGTAGGAACTTTCCGATCTCCAAAATCGAAAAGAGAATCTGCTAGCCAGGTCTGATTTGGATTCCAACCCCAAATCACTCTTTCTCTTTTTATCTAACCAAATATACGATCATTTTAAATGAAATGCAACCAGAATACCTATAAATAGAGCCAATGAGCCACTTAGACAAGATACATAAGGCATTTGAATACAGCAGTGCTGAGTTTGACAAGAGCGTTACTTTCATTGCGTCAGGAGCATTTGGTTTATCTATGGCTTTCATTGACAAAATCGTGGACGTTCATACAGCCCATTGCAAAGGATTGCTAATAACTGCATGGTATTGCTTTGGTGGTACAATTTTCATAAGCCTTCTTGCTCATTACATTTCTCTAAACGCCAATATATGGGCATCAAAAAATATTACAGGTGAATTCACTGGTGATAAAACAGATCCTGAACAAGTAAATAAACACAATACATCTGTACTGAAATATCATGCAGGTGTCGACAAACGCAATCGTGTAATCAATAGCTTTAATCTTACAATGATAATCGCACTTCTTGTCGGTATCATTTTCTTTATAATTTTCATACAAACAAATATAAACAATTCAACTATGTCAAAGGAAAAAGCGACTGGTCAAGCACCAGCACAAGGATCAAACAACAATGGTAATTCTCAAAGACCATCAGAGTACAACAATCGTCACATCGGTGAAAACTTTCAAAATGGCCATCTCCCTCCTGATCAAAAAGCAATGGTAATTCCAACGCAACCTGTCATTACAATTACAGTTGCTCCTGCTCCAAACAAATCAGAATAACTAATCATCGGTATGAAACGTTCCTTAATGGAAGAGCCGGATCAATGTCCGGTTCTTTTTGTTCATATAATTATTTTTTCTTTTTTCGATAAATAGTATATACCTACTTTTGTTCAATCAAGTATATAATAAGGTAAATACATTTATCTCATCGTATGAAACGTACTCACCACATCGTCGTCTTCCTCAAACTTAGCGATGAGCTTTTCCAATTCTTGTTCTTGTTCTTCTGTCAATTGTTTCGTATCAACAGGAATGCGTTCAAAGTCCGCACTGATGATCTCCCACTTTTTCTCTTCGATGAATTTTTGAATCGATCCGAACGATTCAAACGGGCCGTAGATGACGATCTCGTCTTCGTCCACTCCCATGTCATCTGATCCCACATCGATCAATTCCAGCTCTAACTCTTCAGGATCTATATCGGCTTGCTTACGGACGCGGAAAATGCATTTGTGTTCGAATAAGAAAGCGTTAGAGCCCGTTGTACCCAATGTACCACCAGAACGTGTAAAATAAGAACGCACACTGGCAACGGTACGCGTAGGATTATCCGTCACACATTCCACTACGAACGCGACACCGTAAGGGCCGTATCCTTCGTAGACCATCTCTTTCAGGTCACCATCGTCTTTGGATGAAGCCTTCTTGATGGCTCTGTCCACATTGTCTTTCGGCATGTTGGCAGCCTTGGCATTTTGGATGATGGCTCTCAAACGGGAGTTATTATCCGGATCAGGTCCGCCAGACTTCACCGCCATAGCGATCTGCTTACCTATCTTTGTAAACGTTTTAGCCATTTGGCCCCAACGTTTTAGTTTTCTTCCTTTTCTAAATTCAAACGCGCGTCCCATAGTAATTAATTCGAATGATCAACGGCATGATCCCAATTGTAAGTGTCCAGTTCTTCTATCACAACTTTCAGCAAATGTATGCTTTGCAGGATATCGTCTTTATGAATGGTTTCAATCACTTGATGAATATGTCTGGTAGGAATAGACACCGCACCGGCAATGGATCCGTTCTTACCGAAACGTTGAAGCGGTGCTGTATCAGTACCTCCTGCAGTCAATAACTCCGGTTGCCATTTGATCTGGTGTTTATCTGCAGTCTTCTTCATGTAGTTGACCATGCGATAATCTGCAATGGCTGACGAGTCTAGTATTTTAATGGCTGTTCCCTTTCCCAACTCCGTTACTTTCTCGTACTCTCTTGCTCCCGGTACATCGTAGGCGATAGTGGTGTCAAGACCGATCGCAAAATCTGGATTGACAGTATGTGCAGCAACTTGGGCGCCCCTCAATCCTACTTCTTCCTGTACGGTAAAGGCAGCATATAAATCGTAAGGAATCTCACCGATGCACTTCAGCGTTTCCAATAGAATAAATACCGAGATGCGGTTATCCAACGATTTGCCGTTGACACAATCCCCTAGCCACTCCAGCGTACGCTCTCGGGTAATGGGTGTACCGACAGAAACGTATTTATCCACTTCTTCTTTCGGTAAACCAAGATCAATGAAAAAATCTTCCAGCTTAGCCGGCTTATTTTTTTCATCTGCCGTCATCACATGTACAGGTTTGGACCCCATCACACCCAGTAAATCTTTTTTACCGTGTACAATGACACGTTGAGAAGTCAAGGTCTTGGGATCAAAACCACCCAATGCATTGAAACGTACAAAGCCTTGTGAATCGACATGAGTGACGATAAAACCAATCTCGTCCATGTGAGCGGCAACCAGCACTCTTTTGCTAGAGTCTCTGCCTTTCTTCAGGACAATAAGGTTTCCGATCGCATCAATGGAATATTGAACACCCAGTGTCTTCAGCTCTTGTACCAAAAAATCACGGATGGATTTTTCGTAACCGGAGACACCAGGTGTTTCACTTATTTTTTTCAGCAATGAAAAATCAACTGCTGCAGGTATATTATTCATTATAGTATGACTTATTCTACTACTCCCAGTTTCAAGCTGTTTGCACGGATTGTATTGGCCATCGGCATACCGGCGGTAGTTACGTACACATCGCCGCTTTGAAGCTTACCTGCTTTTACCAACTGATTTTTCACTTCTTCGATGGTATCATCCGTAGACGTGAATTTATCAAAGTAAAAACCTTTAACGCCCCACAATAGATTCAATTGTGTCAATTTCAAACGATCAGAAGTCACTAAGAATACATCTGCTTTAGGTCTGTGTGCAGAAATACGGAAAGCGGAATAACCGGTTTGACTCAAGCCAATGATCGCTTTCGCTTTTGTACCATGAGCAAGATCGCAAGCCGTGTGAATGACATTATCAGTGTAGGTCGATTCATCATCCGCCGGAATTTTATTGTAGATCTGTTCTGCATCTTTCTCAATCGACATGCAAATGCGCGACATGCTTTGTACCGTCAATACAGGATAGTTTCCTGAAGCGGTTTCCGCACTCAACATCACGGCATCCGCTCCGTCAATGATGGCATTCGCTACGTCATTGGCTTCCGCTCTCGTGGGACGAGGATTGCTGATCATGCTTTCCATCATTTGCGTAGCCACAATAACCGGTTTGCAAGCCAGGTTGGATTTTTTGACGATCATTTTCTGAATCATCGGAACATCTTCCATTTGCAACTCCACTCCCAGGTCACCACGCGCTACCATCACAGCATCTGTTTCCCTGATGATGGCATCGATGTCTTCTACTGCTTCTGGTTTTTCAATCTTAGCGATCACTCCTATTTCTTTGCCGGACTTCGCAATGATCGACTTAATGTCTGTCATATCAGACGCTCTTCTCACAAAAGACAAAGCGATCCAATCCACTCCCATTTCGATACCGAAAGCCAGGTCTTCTTTGTCTTTCTCTGTCAATGAAGGTTCGGAAACGTCTGTATTCGGGAGATTGATTCCTTTACGAGATTTCAATATACCTCCGTAAATAACCATCGCCTCTACTTCCTTGCCTGTAGTTTGCAATACTCTCAACTCAAGGTTACCATCATCAATAAGAATGGTATCACCTGGCTTGACGTCAGTGGTAAGGTTCTGATAAGAAGTACTGATTTTGTGTTTGGTGCCCACCATTTTCTCACTGGTGATGACGATTTTCTCGCCGGCCACCAGTTCTACTCCGTTATTTTCAATTTCGTTTGTTCTGATTTTAGGACCTTGCAAATCCTGTAAGATACTGATGTTTGTACCATGTTCGGCATTCAGTTCACGTATGTATTGTATCACCTGACGATGTACATCGTGACTCCCGTGTGAAAAGTTCAATCTGAATACATTTGCACCAGCTTGTATTAACTCCCAAAGTTTCTCCTTGTTATTACACGCCGGTCCAACTGTTGCAACAATTTTAGTTTTCTTATTTACCATGTTATTCAAAAATTAAATTCTCTTTTGATTGTAAGCTATTGATATCTATTTGTTGTATTAATTGTACAATAGGAATAGAGGACACTTTTTCTGTCCATTGTTTCAACTCATATAATTCCGCCGGATCTTTAACCATCAACAGATAATCGTACTGTTGTAACTCTGGCAGTAGAAAAGGCTTGGCAAAGTTAGCATATTCACTGCATTTATTTCTAATAAGGTGTATAGAAGAATGCGTAGTCTTGAAGCTATAGTTAGAAACAGACAATGATTTACCTTTCAAAAAATCCATGAATATGTCTTCATCCTTCTGTAAGTCAA
>DATHPB010000202.1:0-2785 GCA_035484295.1 Cytophagaceae bacterium | reverse complement strand
TGAGGTATTCAGCGTACATGTTGCTGTTTTTGAAATCGCCAAGTATGAATAGCCCCAGATCGAAGCGATTGTTTTGCAACAAATCACTCATCTGCCCGTCCAATAAAATCCCCATTCCTCTTAATGGATCTACCATCAGTGCAGTTGTGATGGCATCAATGGCAAATATCTTTTTATACTTATAAGGGCCTTTTACTTTGATAAGATTAGGCGTATCGGAAGAAAGATCTTTTAAAGTATCTGCCGTTTCTGCTTTTTTCTTTTCTGCTTCTGCCTTTGCTTTTTTATCATCGTATTCGGAAGCAAATGTTAGCTTGTCGAAATCAAAACCATCCTGTTCTTCTACAGAACGAACAGATGGTTGTTCTGTAGATATGGCATTCTTAAGTGTAGCGTTTTTTTGTTGAGCAGCCTGTTTTTTGCCTCTTGAGGTATAAGGAGAAATTTCTTCTGGGTTAAAGTGATCCAGTGAATCGATGTACAGAAAATCTTTGCCTCCTTCGTTCAATACATAACTAAACAATGCCGGAGAATCAGCAGCTACAGCGAAGTCTGTGACATCGTAATAGAAGTGTGTGATTTGTTTGATATCACCTGTAGAAAAGTAGTAACAAAAAACATTGCTGATGCCCGTTCTGTCACTGATAAAATAAAGTTCGTCTTTACTCTTAAAGACAGGATGGTAATTATTGCCGGTAGATGTAATGGCTTTCATGGTGCCTTTCCTATAATCAAATAAAAACAGGTTAAGCAGAGAATCTTTTGTACGACCTTCTTCTGTCGGACGTGAAGAAGAAAACACAAATTCAAAACGATTGTCAGGAAGAAATACAGGATCAAGATCATTGTATATATCCATGGTCAATTGCTTTAGATTATTACGGCTAAGATCCCATACCCAGATATCTGTCTTGCCTCTGACATCTCCGCTGATCAGCACCAGTTCTCCGTCTGTAGAATAAGAGAAGGAAAGTGTTTGATTAAAATCACCTAAGCCTCTCGTCTTCTTTTTCTTTTCCTTGAAGTCGTATTGTCTGTGATGAGCTTTACCTTTTTTATAAGTAACTACAGAAAGGATGTGATCTTGTTTCCAGGCAAGTGCAGGATTGTTATATCCGACGAGCTGATCGAATCGTTTGTAACTGCCGGTTCTTAGTCTCTTCGTCTTTCCTTTATGCAAGTCACGAACAAACACTCTGTACTTGCCAAACTTGTTGGTCGCATAAGCCATGTAAGAAGCGTCGCTGCTGAATTTGGTCTCGTAATATTTTTTACCATATCGGTTTCGTTTTTTCAAACGATTAGAGCGCTCTGCCAATTCATAGTGTTCCGCATTTTCATCGCTGTCTGTTTTATAGAATGCGATCCAATCCTTGACGAATTGTTTATATGTAACATCCAGCGCTGCTTCCAACGTTTTTTTCTCTTTGCGGTAAATGCGTGTCAGTTGGATTGTCCGATGAAATGTGCCGGGGCCGTGGGTTTCTTCCAGGTAATTCCAAACGGAATGACCCACGATGGTCGCTTCTGCTCCTCGGTAACTTGCCGGGCTGTGCAGTTTGTTGATAGAAACTTTTTTGCGGATGTAATTATCCATTTTGCCGTCCCATCCATAAGCAAGGTATGCCGCTGCACCGTTGATGTACCACTCCGGAAGTGCGAGAAAAAAAGAACTGCGAAATACATCTTTCAAGCTGCCTCCATAAAACATAAAACTCAACAGCGTTTTGGAAAGGCCAAAACTGATTTGCTGTTTGAATTCATTCATGTTTCCTTCAAATGCAACTTCAATGATGGGTTTTACAAATTCTGTTTGTCCTCCAATGAATTGTCCGGTTTCAAGACCGATGTTACTTTGTTCGATGTCGTTGATAGAATTGTAAATGAAAATTTTATAACGTCTGTAAGAGTTATAATCTATTTCGTGGCTGATACGATTCATTTCTCGTTCGGCATAATCACCGACGATCTTTGCCATGTCTTCTCCACCGTAGTGAAAATAGATGTCGAAATTGTAGGTGCTCATGTATTGCCATAAAAACTTTTTGTATTGCACTCTGTTCTTACCAAATTTTTCTTGGTAAATCTGTTGTGCAGAAGCGGAAAAGGTAAACGCTATAAGCGCTATGACAAATACAAGGCGAAGCAAAATAAGTACTGGCTGTTTTGAAAGGTTAATTTAAATAAAATCGACGGATATCCACTTCCTTGGGTAAATCCTTTTGCTGAATAATCAACTTTGAAAGTTCTTCGGCCCAATAAGGTGCAAGAGAAACGCCTTTTGTCCCTAAGCCATTAAAGATCAAGAAACGGGGACGGTTGTCGAGGTATCCCATGAGAGGGCGTCGGTCTTTACTGGCTGGTCTTACACCTGCCAATAATTGGGTTTGTTCATAAGGGATTTTCAACCACTTGTTCAGCTTATCTGTAATTTCCGTAGCTCCTCGTTCTTCAGGTTCTTCGGTATCAAATTTCCATCGGTAAGTCGATCCAGCCTGAAAAATACTTGGTTTTTTTTGTATAAGAAAAACTCCTTTTGTAATGATCTCCTGCATGGGCAAGTCAGGAATATGAAGTGTGAGAATCTCTCCTTTATTAGGTACAATAGGAGCTTTGGGGAAAAATGGATTTTGTAAAACCTGAGTGCCTTCGCAGAAGACGATGTAATTGAATGTGTCGTTTTTCCATACTATTCCATCATCGATTTCCGCAATGTCCTGGTAGTAAAAAAAATCGCTGATGAGACAATTCTTTTCCCTTAGTAAAGACTCTCCTGCGTCCAGGT
>DATHPB010000201.1:0-2856 GCA_035484295.1 Cytophagaceae bacterium | reverse complement strand
TGCTCGTACAATTCCGGCGACAAATTAAAGCTTTTCAATGCATTCCGCAACATTTTACGACGTGTGCCAAAACCTGCCTTTACTACCTTGAAAAAACCAGATACATCACAACCGATGTCTTTTTGTTCCAATCGGGTATACCTGATCACACCTGACTTTACTTTGGGAGGAGGTGTAAAGACACCTTCGTTAACCGTAAACAAATACTCTACTTTATAAAAAGCTTGCATCAATACACTGAGGATACCATATGTCTTATTACCATGAGGAGCGGCAATCCGCTCTGCCACTTCCTTCTGAATCATACATACCATTTGAGGGATACGATCTCTCATCTCCATGACTTTAAAGAAAATCGGAGAAGAAATATTATAAGGTAAATTCCCAATTAAGACGAATGGCTCTTTACCATCATAAAACTGCTCATTACTCATGCGAAGAAAATCCCTGTTCCATATTTTATCTCTACCCTGCAATTCTGGAAAATGCTTTTCTAAATAAACAACCGATTCCCGATCGATCTCAACAACGGATAGATCTATGTCTCTTTTTAACAAATACTGGGTCAGTACTCCCATACCCGGACCAATTTCCAACACCTTCTTTCCTTCAGGAATCAGGAATAAACTATCCACAATGCGTTGGGCAATTTGCTGATCATGCAAAAAATGCTGTCCTAACGCCTTTTTAGGCTTTACTTTATCAAGATTATTGAGTTTCACTTGGTTACTTTTGGTTTGAAGGGAGTATATAGCTATATTAAGATAACGTGAGGTAAGTTAATCCTTATCTTGCGCAATTACATCTTTTGCAGGATAAAAACTCCCTTCTCCGTCGGAAGGGAGTTTCTTTTTTAGCTAACAGGTGCTGAAGACGCAGGGTCAAAAAGTTTGATCGTTACACCTCTATCCTACCTTATACCTTATTTGGTTCTTTTTCTTAGCTTTGTTTTCCATTAAATTTTTGAGAGCAAAACACATGAGTGCATTAATTCCAGAAAAGCCTGTTGTGGCTGTAAGTATAGGTGATTTTAACGGCATCGGTCCTGAGGTGATTCTGAAGACATTTTCAGATCAAAGAATTTTAAAAATTTGCACCCCTGTTATTTATGGCAACTTCAAAATTTTTGCCCGTTATAAAAAGTTAATTTCCCATGAAGATGTTAGCTTTCATTCCATCAAATCAATCGATGAAGTTCATGCTAAAAAAGTAAACATCCGAACTTGCTGGGATAACGATTACGAAATCCAACCGGGAGTTCCTACTGCCGAATCCGGCAAATGCGCTTTCATTTCTTTGGAGCAGGCCACCAAAGATACCGTTGCAGGCAAAACCCAATTATTATTGACAGCTCCATTAGACAAAAAGAATATACAAAATGACAGTTTTCGTTTTCCTGGTCATACAGAATATTTAGCGGCACAATGCGGCAATAAAGAACCCTTGATGCTGATGACAGGAGATTCGATGCGTATCTGCATGGTCACAGCACATGTTCCTTTAAGAAAAGTAGCCGAAATGCTTACACCAGAACTCATTAAAACCAAAATCAAGCTGCTCCACCAAAGTTTACAACAAGACTTTGCCATTAAGAAACCCAAAATAGCTGTTTTAGGACTTAATCCTCACGCCGGTGAAAAAGGGCTTTTAGGAGAAGAAGAAGAAAAAATCATTGCACCGCTTGTGGCAGAATTTAAAGAGAAGGGATTTTTGGTTCAGGGCCCATTTGCCGCGGATGGATTTTTTGCTGCAGGCACTTATAGAAATTTTGACGGTGTGGTCGCTATGTACCACGATCAGGGATTGATTGGATTTAAAACAATTGATTTTCAATCTGGTGTCAATTATACCGCTGGATTACCTATTGTACGTACTTCCCCAGATCATGGAACAGCTTATGACCTGGCTGGCAAAAGTTTAGCTGATGAATCCTCTTTCCGACAAGCCTTGTATAGAGGTTTAGACATTTTAAAAAATCGTCAGGAAATAAAAGGATAACCTGTAAAAACACCGATCTCAAAGGAAAACCTGTAAATCTGTTTTATTTATTAGTTTTTAGTTGTAAATTTGCGTCCACTTGTCTGGAAAGTAATGGCTGGCTTAAAGTTATTTGACATTGATATTCACAATCTTTCAAAGAAAGAATATGACTATCAATTCGAGATAGACAATAGTTTCTTTACCCTGTTTGAAGACAGCATTGTCAACAAAGGGCATTTAGAGGCTAAGGTGAGCATGAGTTTGCACCCCGGTGTAATCGAAATGCAATTTGATATAAAGGGTACTGTCGTGATCATTTGTGACAGATCGTTGGAAGAATACGATGAGACCATTCACATCAGCGAACGGCTGCTGTTTAAGTTTGGAGATGAAAATGCTGAAATCAGTGAAGAGATCATCAGTATTACGCGTGATACTCATAGAGTCAATGTAGCGCAGTACATTTACGAATTCATTACTGTTGCTATACCCTTCAAAAAACGTCATCCTCGTTTTAAAGACGAGGATGAAAACGATGACGAGGAAGTACGGCTGATATACCAAAGCTCAACTGCTCCGGCAGAAGATGAAAAAGAAGAAAACAAAGACAGTGAAGATCCACGTTGGGCTTTACTAAAACAAATAAAGAATAATCTAAACTGAATATAAAATGGCACATCCTAAACGTAAAATTTCGAAAACCAGAAGAGACAAAAGAAGAACTCACTACGTAGCTGTTGCATCTCAATTTTCTGAGTGCTCTAACTGCGGTGCTGCGGTACTATCTCACAGAGTTTGCGGTGAGTGCGGACACTACAGAGGTAAACTGGCTATCGAAACTGCTGTAGCCGTTTAATGATGAAGGTCGCCCTAGAC
>DATHPB010000200.1:0-3295 GCA_035484295.1 Cytophagaceae bacterium | reverse complement strand
TTTTAATGTTAATAAATTGGCGTTGATTTACTAAATATATAAAAATAGCGATCCCGAAACAAAATAAAATCTTCAGAATCGCCATTTTTTTTTAATCTAAACCGAGATATTAGACAGGCTACCAGAGTAAGCTCCAGCCTTTAGCTTCTCTGCAATGGCAGCAAAAGCGTTGATGGTCAACTCTACATCAGCCATGGTATGGTCTGCGGTAGGAATCAAACGAAGCATCATAACATCCTTAGGTACAACAGGATAAATAACAATAGAGCAGAAAATGCCGTAATTTTCTCTTAAATCAATGATCATTTGAGCTGCTTCTGCTTCTGTACCGGATAAGAAAACCGGAGTAACGGGAGATTCTGTTACACCCAAATTGAATCCTTTTTTTCTTAAACCATCTTGAAGAGCATTAACCACCTTCCAAAGGTTTTCCCTCAATTCTGGTTTAGTACGGAGCAATTCCAAACGTTTCATGTTCCCAACCACAAAAGCCATTGGAAGCGTTTTAGCATAGATCTGAGAACGCGTATTGTAGCGAAGATAGTTAATAACTTGTTCGTTGGAAGCGATAAATCCGCCTATACTTCCCATCGATTTGGCAAACGTAGAAAAATAAATATCTATATCTGATTGTACACCCTGTGCTTCTGCAGCACCGGCACCCGTTGCTCCCATGGCTCCAAATCCGTGCGCATCGTCAATCAACAAACGGAAACTGAATTCTTTTTTCAATTCTGCAATTTCCTTCAGACGTCCCATATCACCGGCCATACCGAAAACACCTTCCGTAATAACAAGAATAGCACCGCCTGATTCAGCTACCAGTTTAGTAGCTCTTTCCAATTGCTTACGCAAATTGACTATATCGTTATGCGGAAATACAAACCGTTTTCCCTGATGCAATCTTACCCCGTCAACAATACAAGCATGAGATTCTGAATCGTATACGATCACATCGTGGCGATCTACTAAGGCATCTATCATAGAAGACATGGCCTGGTAACCGAAGTTCACCACCATCGCATCTTCTTTTCCTGAAAATTGAGCCAATTGACTTTCAAATTCTTCTATCAAAGTAGAATTTCCCGACATCATTCGGGACCCCATTGGGTAACCTAATCCATATTTAGCCGCCCCTTCAGCATCGGCTTTCCTGATCTCAGGATGATTGGCCAATCCGATGTAATTATTTAAGCTCCAAGTCAACACTTCTTTACCTCTGAATTTCATACGAGGTGCAATTTCTCCTTCTAATTTAGGAAATGCGAAGTAACCGTGTGCAACAGAAGAGTGTTTACCCAACGGTCCTCTGTCTGTCATTAATTTTTCAAATAAATCCAACGTTGTAAAAGGTTTAAAATTGACTTTAAAGACTAAATATTCAAAAGAGTTTAACACACAAATTTAGCATTTTTTACTATAAAATGAAGGAATTATTATGTGTAAAATTTTCTAAATACCCCTATTCAACTTTTTTTGACAAAAACGAGATGAATATCCACAATTAACGTATAGAAACTTTTTAGTCATATCTATAAAAATAAAAGTGATACTATTTTAGATCCGCGAAAATTTCATTAAATTGATATTATCCAATATTTTAAATAATAATTCTATGATATCACGTGTACCCAAGCTTCTAAACCTGATAGTAGGGTTCTGTATTTCAGCTTCTTGCATTGGTCAGAATACTCAAATTCAAGCAGCCAAGCAATTGCTGGATAAGGGAGATTATATGCAGGCACTTATTAAATTGGATAGTGCTGTTATACAAACACCGGAGAATGCTCAAGTATTTGAATTGCAAGGACAAGCCAGGGCCAATTTGGGAGATTGTACCGGTGCAATAGAAAGCTGGGATGTATTCGCATCTATCGATAAAGAAAACAGCTGGAAAGTAGACGGATTAAAAGCAGATTGTTATGTACAACAAGGTCGGCACGAAGAAGCCATCGATGCCATTTCCAAATACCTTGTGCATGATCCTTACAATGGTCCTTTTTATCTGATGAGAGGACATGAATATTACCTGATCAGTAAATATTCACAAGCTATACAAGATTTTACTACCATCGTTGACCGCAAATTACAGGGATACAATACTTTTGAAGTCTTTTACAAAAGAGGTCTTGCCTATTCGGAGTTTGGCATGCATCAAGAGGCTTTAAAGGATTTCAATAAAGTAGTGGAACTTTATCCTCAATTCAACTATGGCTACTTTTACAGGGGCTCAGCCTACTGGAACCTAGGCGAATACCATGAGGCAATTGCCGATTTCACAAAAGCCATACAACTGGATAGCAAAGACCTGCATTCTTACTTTAATAGAGGTCTATGTTATCAAAGCGAGAAAAAATACGACCTGGCTCTCGCCGATTTCAGCAAAGTAATCCAATTGGATCCGGAGTTTGACGAAGCTTATAACCAGGCAGCAATGACTACTTATTACATGGGTAACATGGAAGCCGCCGAAAAATCATTCAATGATTATATTGCAAAATTTTCCAGTTTCAGTCACGCTTATTACAACCGTGGAATGTTTTACGCAGAACGTAAACAAAATAAAAAGGCATTGCTCGATTTTGAATCCTGTATCCAACTCAATCCTAAAGACGGCGATGCTTATCTTCAAAAAGCCCTGGTATTGCTGGAATTACAAAAACAATCTGATGCTTGTGAGGCATTAAAACAAGCTGAAACATTAGGCAATGCCGATGCCAAACGAATGAAGAAAAAAACCTGTGGACAGTCGTCCAACTAAAAAATAAGGTCTCACTTATAAGTTTATCAGCGTTTATTTCTTTCTTAATTTAAATTTCTTAACATTGGGAAAAAAAAATCCCGATGTTAAGAAATTCTACGCTCACTTTTTTATTTTCTGCTTTTTTGTTCAGCACTTCGTTTGCACAAACAGAAGTAAAAGTTTTCAAAGGAACCATATGGAACATGGAAGGTCCCAATGCTTCAGCATGGGACTTAAAAGCAGACAAAGCACTGACCGTTAAAAATTCAGGTGCTGGAAAAGATCTTGTTAACACTACGACTGAAAAAGATCTTCCTCTTTTCAAAAAAGAACTGAAAGCTTTGAATGGAACAGTATTTATGAAGCTTCCCAAATTGGATTTTGAGAAACAATCACTGGATGAGCTTCCTGTATTGGTGATTGGTAAAAAATGGAGTGATCACATATCCAAGCTAAAAGCTAACGATGTCTATGTGGTTCGTTTACGTGGAGAACAAGTGTATGCATTGATTAAAATCACGAAAATCGAAGACGATAAAAAAGCATTGGACT
>DATHPB010000199.1:0-12519 GCA_035484295.1 Cytophagaceae bacterium | reverse complement strand
GAATCTCTGTTTTGATGATAATACTGTCTTTCTTTGTAGGAGTAACATCAAAGATGGCGTACATGAGCGAACGGCCTGCTTCCACTTTGTACTCTTCCTTGTGCTTGCTAATGTAGCTTTCCAGATCAGCATCCGTCACTTCTACTGTAGAATCAGCAATAGAAGAGAAAGGGACATAAACAAACTCAACATTGGCTTTATCTGATTGTGCATGGTAGATTTTTTTCGCTTCTGCTTTCGTCACGTATTCCGATTTCTTCAATAAGTTGTTCAACTTTTCACGTAACCTTACTTCTTCCAATTGGGATTCGATGACATACCATTTTCTTTGGAAAGAAGGATCTACCTTTTCAAAGTTCTGGAGGAAGTTTACTACCATTGATTTGTCAAACGCCTGTTGTTGTCCACCGAAAGCATTCTTGATGTATGAGTGTACAAAGTTCCCTTGTACCATGTCAAATTTTTCATCTTCGGTCACTACCAAGCCCAAGTCTTCAAACTCTTCCTGATAAATGTATTTGTAGATCAATTTATTCCAAGACTGTTGCTGGATATAATTTCTGTCGTTTTCAGTAACACCTTTATCCGTTTGAATCTGGTATTCTGCTTCCTGACGAGCAACGGCATTTTGGTATTCTTCATAGTGAATAGAATTGCCGTTGATTTTACCTACGTTGTTTTTATTTCTAAATATGATAGAGTTAGGTCCAAAAAATTCGTTCCCCAACAAGAATAACAACAAGCCGATTGTAATTGCTCCGACAACAAGGCCGGATCTTTGATTGATTTTATTAAAAACTCCCATATTAAAGTATTTATCAGAAAGGCAATTTAATTAGTTTAAGTAGTAAAAACCAAACAATACACGGGTTTGACGGTATTTATTTCGCAGAATTTTAGAAGAAGCAGATACAGGCAAACAAACGATGTAGGCGGAATCTGCTTAGCGTTTAAGCCTTCATTTTTTCCCTTTGGGGGTAGGTGTATTTTTCTTATTCTTTTCTTCCTCAGCCTTTTTCTTTCTCAGCGTATACCACAGAAAGAAACCCGACGCCATCATGAAAAAGAAATAACTGTTTTGAACACCATACTTCATGGCTTGATGCACTCCAATAAGAAGAAACGCAGCGGAGCAGGCCAATAAAATGGAATCTATTATTTTCATTCTGTCAAATAAGTTACTCCTGACGGGTTTTTGATTTTATACCAGGAAAAATCCTGTGCGGCTTCCAGGCCTTTACCAGTAAGGACCTCACGAGGTGTTTTGATCCTGACCAATTCTGTTTCGGGTGTATAGATTCTTTTTTTACTCGAATCCCAAAACAACTTTTCAGTATGCAGTTCTTTTTTATCCTTAAAATTTTGGACTACTACGTCTTCTTCCACCCGGTAAATGCCTGTATTCTTCTCTTGGAACCCTTTATGAGACGTTAGCACGGCTTCCTGAACTCCCTTTTCATTGAAAAACTCTACCCTCACACCCTTTAGAAATTCTTTGTCACCGGATTGATAATCCAGCTCTTTTCCCGCATTGAATTTTACCCTCAAAATAGCATTATCACTGAATAGCGTTTGCAGTGAATCAACCTCCATAATGGGCCCTTCATAGACTTTCATTTGCTCCACGGTGGAGGTTTTTTCTTTACAGGAATAGAATACCGTTATCAGAAAGACCAACGGCAACAGAGAAAGTGAACAGTGGCTTACTGTATTCTTCGCTTGATGAACCATTTGTCTGTAATCAAAATGCTGACATGAAGACGTGCATAGAATTCTTGAATATCTGTTGTACTCAATGTTCCTCTCTGGCCCACCACTACTGCGAAGTTGATTTTAGGGAAAGCAGCTCCCGACGTACCTCGAACTCCTACTGGTAGCGTTAAACCCAAGCTGGCCGAAAAGTCATTCAATTGATTACCTGAAATGACATAGGGAAGACGGGTAAAATTAATACCCGCTCTATATGTCGGAGATTTCCATTGCTTGCGGCTGGCCGGTCTGTATTCTCCTCCTACTGCGACATTCCATGCTATCCGGTATGTATCGTTGCTAAAATCACCATAGTTAAATCTGCTCCAATCTGCTATTCCTCCTTCAATACCAAGCATCCACTTGTTGGGTCTGTCGAGACTAAAGCCCACAGTTAATTGCGCAGGTAAATTCGCATGTCGTGTATAGCTGGTTGTGACGCTATCCTCAGACACTGTACCTGTATTTGATTTCCGAACATCGATTTGACTGACGGACATTTGCATTTGACTGAAAATTTGTAAGGTTGCACCCATGTTCCAGAATACGCCCGATGGAATCAATACACTGTCCTTCCACTTATAGAGTTCTTTTCGGTAATGCATGGAGGGTTTAAAACCAAAATCATGGTGATTGATTCTTCTTCTATAACCATGCTCCACATCCGGCTGTATGGGGGTATAAGGATTCGTATAGAGCACAGCGGTTTCTGTAACATTAGCCGGACCAAATAAATAAGACAAGCCCAATCCTAAACTGAGGTATTTACTCACTCCCCATCCGTTGTTAAGCCCGATCTGATACAACCCTCCTTTACCATCAGTGGTATATTGTACGATTTGTCCATTACCGTCTTGGTAAGCAGGAGCCAACTGAACCGTAGAATGGTCTTTGACAGAAAACGGTTGCATTGAAATGGTCGTGTTCCAGACTTTACCGATAGGCACAGTGAAAGCAAAATACCTGTAGTTGGCACCTTTGTAAGTTTCCAGCGCATTAGGAGCCGAAAGTATTTTGTATTGAGCGGTACCTGCACCTTCTATTTTTACCAGAGAGTCGTTATACAATCCCTTTTTATTGACACTGGCCGCAGGATTCGACAATTGAATAAATTCACGATTATACGTAGCAACGGAAAGTCCGCCGGCACCTAAGTTTTGTACGTTAGCAGGAGTAAGCAAATCTCCGATTCCAATAGCGGAGTATGGTGAATTCCCCATACCCTGAGACCAAGAATATACAGGAAACAGTACGATGACTAAAAAGAAAAGAAAAACGAATCTACGCGACATTATATTCCAGTACCCTATTCAACCCAATCAAAACCAATGATTCTTCCGTAAAGATGCGGGTATTAATTATGTTTTCAAAATATTGAGTGTCCCCTCCGGTCATTATCACTTTCAAATCCGGATATCTTCCACTATAATGATGAACATATCCTTCTATTTCAAATTGCATTCCTTTAAACACGCCGGCAAGCATGCACTCCTGTGTAGATAAAGCTGGAAGTGAGAGGTTTTCCTTACTGTAAATTGTCCAATCTACCAACGGCAATTTGTCTGTAAACGTGTGCATGGCTTTGAATCTCATCTTTACGCCAGGACTGATGATGCCGCCACAAAATTCTTGTTCTTTATTGACCAAATCAATGGTGATACAAGATCCTGCATCGATGACGAGCACATTGTTCAATGGATACAACGTAACCGCTCCGATAGCGGCTGCAATTCTATCCAATCCCAATGTTTCAGGCGTGTCGTAACGCAACGAAAGAGGAAGATTTAAAGAACGATTGAATTCTATCACTGCTAAACTTTCTTCAAACAATTTTTTAATTTCTTCCTGACCGTGTCCTACAGACGACACAATGACCTTATCATCAGGACTTGTTTGAAGAGCCTTTAACTCAGTAGGTGTAGGGTCGTAATAACGTGCGACCAAGACTCCATTTTCAAAAACGCCGACTTTCATCCTTGTATTGCCTATATCAATAACTATATTACTCATCTCTTTTTGTCGATTACAATTAATCGCTAATGATTCTTTTCTCTCTATAAATTAACAGGTGTCCGGTAAATTTACATTAAATTAAAGGAATGAAAAATCCAACTTTACATATCCATGCCATTGGGTTGATGTCCGGTACTTCCTGCGATGGTCTTGACATCGCTTATTGCGAGTTTTCAAGAATATCGAACAATTGGTCCTATAAAATACTGGCTGCAAAAACTGTCGATTATTCTGTTCCCTTCTTAAAAAAACTCAAGGAAGCACAAGACATGCAGGGAAAAGACTTGATGCTCTTTGATCGTGAATTCGGTGCTTTTTGCGGGAAGGCCGTACTTGATTTTCTCTCCGAAACAAAATTACCCGTACCAGAGGTCATCGGTTCACATGGACACACGGTGTTTCATGTACCGGCACAAGGCATGACCTGTCAGATTGGATCGGGAGCAACGTTGTATGCTCACACTTCCATTCCTGTGGCTTCCGATTTCAGGAGCATTGATGTAGCCTTAGGCGGACAAGGAGCGCCATTGGTGCCTTTGGGCGATCAGCTTCTTTTTTCTTCTTACGATTATTGCCTCAATCTTGGAGGGATCTCAAACATCTCTTATCAAAAAGATCATCAGCTGATCGCTTTCGATATTTGTCCGGTAAATATGGTATTAAATTATCTGTCGGGTCTGCTCGGCATGCCTTACGACAAGGGTGGAGCAACTGCAGCATCTGCTAAAATAGACGATACCTTGTTAACTGTTTTAAATGACTTGGATTTTTATGCATTACCTCCACCAAAATCATTAGGCAAAGAATGGTTCGACCACACTTTTCTACCTGCTCTTCAAAGTTTTAATCATCTCTCTGTAGAATCCCAATTGGCAACATGTACAGAACACATGGCACTAAAAATGGCAGAGGCTGTAAAAGCTTCCGGCAAAAACAACACGCAACGTTTACTGGCAACGGGCGGTGGTGCATTCAATACACACCTCATGACACGCTTTGCACATCATCTGAAAGGAATTTGTACTGTAGAAATTCCCGATCCTCAGACAGTAGCCTTTAAAGAAGCATTGATCTTCGCTTTGCTAGGTGCATTACGATTACAAAAGGAAAAAAATGTATGGAGTAGTGCAACGGGAAGCCGTCGTGATCATTGCGGGGGAGCGCTATACGGAATCTAAAAACACACATCGACGTATTTAATAGCTATGAAAAAAGATCCGTGCACAGGATACTTTTTTATCTCTATTTTCTGCTTCCAACGCGCAGATTCATTTTGTTTTCTTCTCCGTTGATTAGTCGGCGTATATTTTTTTGATGTGTTAAAAAAACAATCGAACACATAGCAAATGCAAATACAATAACTATAGGTTCTCCAGGATTAAAGTAAGGCAAGAACATCAGCAAAGGAAATGAGATGGCAGCCATCAAGGAACCTAAAGAAACATACTTGGAAAGTAAAAACACAATCAGGAAGACCACAATACAAACAAAGGCAGCGGGAGCATGAATAGCGAAGACCATACCTAATAAGGTAGCAACTCCTTTGCCGCCTTTAAATTTGGCATATACAGGAAACACGTGGCCAATAACTGCAGCAATACCATACAACAGTTTAAAGATGATCATCCTTTCCGGAACCGACCATCCGAAATCAACTAATAATTCCGCCGATTGCGTGGCAAAATAACCTTTCAAAATATCGATGGCCATGACAATAATACCAGCTTTAGTGCCCAGTATCCTGAACGTATTTGTTGCACCCGAATTTCCGCTTCCATGATCTCGTACATCAAAACCGTGAAACAGCTTACTATACCACACAGCTGTAGGTATCGATCCAATGAAATAGGCCGCTAACAATCCTAATGCGATGTAAATATCAGTCAACATAAAGTATTTTACGAATGAAAGTCTGTTCAGGTTTGTGAAGAAAGAGGCCGAAAATACAGGTTTAATTCTATAAAGCCAAAATTGAGTGTTGAACCCGATTTTACTTGAGCATATCTTTTAACCTTTGCTGGTCTCTTTTCTTTTGCTCCTGTTGTTCTTTTGAGAATTCCTTTTTCTTTTGCTCCTGTTCTTGTTCGTAGTTGGTGTCTGTTTCGTTGACTTTGTATTTGTCATACGATTCCTTCTTGTCGAACTGGTCGTCAACACCTTCTGTCACGTCTTTTTTCTGACGTGGTTTTTCTTCCTCTGTCGACGGCTCTCCACCGTCTTCCCCTACACCGGGTTCTTCCATTTCTTGTTCCTGCAATTCTTCTTGTTGAGGTTCTGCCTGGTCTTCTTCCGTCAATCGGTCTACCTGATACCGTTCAACAAATGCATTAGCAAATTGTTTTTTCTCCATTGCTTCTCCTTTCACGAAAAAGAATTTGCTTCTGTCCGGCATTTCTCCTTTTGACTTAGAAGCCAACTGAGTGTTGAGGTCTTCATTTCCAGTAACAATAGACAATCTGTTATCTTCGTAACTAATGAAATACCAATTGCCAAAGCTTGCCTCCAATAGAATGTTGATGACATCGCCCTTAAGTGTCTTCCTGATTTCTATATAGCCGGGAATCTTACGATTGATCTCGTTTTTCAAAATACTGGTCACGTATATTTTTCCGGTACTGTAAAATGCCTTGTATTCTTCAGACCAGTTCATGTCTACATCCTGTATCAGGATGCCCTTGCTAAACACAGAAGACAAGGTATACAAAGGAACCGGACCAAGGGACTTCTGCGCCTTGTATTTTTCCACGCCCTGTTCTCCGATTTGTTCCGACAATTTTTTATTGAGCAATGTTTCCTTTTGTAACGTATTAGCATACGCCGCTTCGCTCATATCGAGCTCTTCAGCAGGAATAGAGGCTGCCAGGATGTTCATGTTCTTGCCCAGCGCATCCAATACAGCAGAACTGACTTTGAAATTTATGGCCAGTAAAAAATTAAAATTGAACATGCTGTCCTTTAAGTCCGCAAAACCTTCTCCGGAAGAAAATAAAGAAACACTTGGGTTGGGTTGAAGCAAGTCAAAATTACCGCCGAATTTGATGGTCGACTTATCATCGTTATAAGAAAGGAAATTACCTTTCAATGCGGTACCATTTAGTTTCAGAGAATCACCAATGGCAAATTCATTGGAATCGGCTCTGTATGCAAGGTTGCCGCCTACCGGTAAAATGGTTTTATCGTTATCGTTTTTCTTCAGGGAAATAAACGTAGTATATAAACTGTTGCTAGCATCAAAACACAATCCTGTTTGCAGTGGTTTGCCATTGGCTGCTGTTGCATTTTGCAAGTCGATGTCTACGTGCTCTGTTTGTCCATTATTCTGATACTTCAACCATTCAGAATAACTCAATGCTCCTGCCAAATCAAGCTTTACAAAACCATCAAAGGACAAGTATTTTTGTCTGGCGAACATTGTCACGTCTCCCTTATAGAGAATCTTAGGACCAATGTGCAGTTTTTCTTCTTCTGTCACCCGACCCTTTCCAACAGTGAAAAACCCGTCTTTCTTTTTATCGCCTTCAATGTATTTAAAATTGCTGAACTTGATGGATAAGGTATCTTCTCCAAGGTTTACGTATTGATAGGTCGTTTGTCCATTGAATTTATTACGTCCCAATACATCCAGCACACCATCGTAGTGATTGTGGTATTTGGTGACTGTATCACAAAGTAATTTCGACTTGGTCAAAGTCCGCATCACAGCATTCTCCTCGATGAAGACCTTTCCACTATCCGGATAAACTCTGCTGTCACATACATTGATGTATGGCACACCGTAAATATTTAGTGTCAGGTATTCAATTTCATAGACTGCATTGGTAGCATTGAACACCAACGAGTCTTGATCCGGACGAGTGGAATAGAAATAAGATTTACTGATGTCTACGCCATCGGGTTTAGTCATGAAAATCTTTTTCTTGTCAAGGTCCCAAAGTCCTTTATCCAAGGATGTTTTATATTGCCCATAAGGAAATTCTGTACTTGCAAAACCTTCTATTTCCGGTTTGAATACGGCGGTGTTTGCTTCCAAGTCAAAATCCAGTTTTACATCCGTTGCTCTCAATGCCGGTTTATCCGGATTGCTTGACTTGATAGAGAAACCGGCATTTCTCGCACCGAATTTTTTCTCTTCGAAATGGAAGTTCAACGATTCAGAAGACGAACCTCTGGTAAACAATACACCAATACCAAACATCCCTTTCTCAGAGTTGACCAACGTTCCCTGCATATTTGCAGTTGCCTTATACAAATGAAACGGATCCACCAGGTTAGATATCATCATACTGTCTTGAGGAACGAGCCACTTCAGACGATAGCTCTGAACCTGAACATCAGGAAAGGTAATGGAGGTATCCAGTTGGCGGTTTTTGCCGATTTTAGTATCCATGTTTGTTCCTACAGTGAGTACCGAATCCTTGAAGTATACAAAGTCTTTAGAATACAATGTTGTATTCAGGTATTCTATTCGGCCATTGCCTCTTATACCTTGGTTATCCAATGTGATGTGGTCAAAGAATTTTCCTTTCCCTGCATAAAGAGGATAACCTTCTATTGGAGTATCGTGTTTAAAGCCCAAAGAATAATCGGGCATAACGACGAGCTTTTCCTTGAAGTCGGGGAAAATTTTGTTCGACTTGAACGTCCCATCAAATCCAATAGCGGCAGGATCTGAAGCCGACAAACTGTCTATCTTGAATGGTGGAATTTCGAATTTAATGGTGGTATCGTACGAGCCGCTCGCCACTTGTTTTTTATTGAAGAATACAGATGCGCCTGTTGTGGCGTCAAAGATCGGATATTCAGGGAATTTTTTTCTGCTCGACTTGTTATCGGGTTTATTGATGTATAACGTACCACTCGAATAGCGGAGCTCGTTACCCAATGTTCTTTGTTTTCCTCCTTTTTTTTGATCTAATGAATCCGCTGCTACCACAGAATCCTTATCTTTCACTGACAACTTGATTTCATCTATGTTAGGCATTCTTACAAAGAAACTGTCGTAGTTAAACTGAAATTCTGTACCTACAAATTGAAATTGTGCCGTATTGATTTTCCCGTTAAACTTAAAGTCACGGTTTTGCTGAATGATAATGGTATTGCTATCAGGAACGATGTTTACGTTCAACGAATCACTGATGTAAACTTTACTTACACCTTTTACTGTAAGATCTTTCGAGGAAAGATCCAACACGGCATTGCCTCCTGAAGGAGAAATGGAAATGAACGTGATGTTATCGTAATCTTTTTTATCTCGTCTGGACAGCACATAATGCCTGGCCTTGTCTTTCATCTTAATGTAACCGCTACGAGTATTGTACTCAATGAATCCTTGCTTCATCAAAGAAGTCATGGCACCTTTTACGGTAACAGGATCTATTTTATATTCTGTTGCCAGGTCATTGGCATAGAACCCCTTTTTCTTTTTGTTATCTGAATAACCAACAACAATAGCCAATGGATGGAAACGGTAAATCCCTTGCAGCTTTGAATATTTCTGTTCACTGAAATATTCCTGCGATTCAAATACCGCTGCGATTTGTCCACGCGCATTGATAATTTCAAAAACAATTTTGTCGGTATTCATGTCCCACACTAAGGCATCTGCGGTGATTTCCAATTTATGGTAGCTGTCAATGAACGGTGCCGCTCTGAATCCCGCAGTTTTTGTAAGTCTCAACTGAGAGGTGCTTTTATTGTATTTGAATACTGCACCAGGATGGTAAATAGAGTCTGTACCTTGATAAATAGAGATTCCGGTAAAATTACTTTTAATGATTGAATCTCCCAATTGGAAACGGTTGGAAACCGCATGGATCGTGGGCTGTCCATTGTGCAATACGTCAATGGTAGAATACCCTTCGTCTATAGACGAACTATAAATACGCTTACCGGAGAGCGATAATCCGCCCCGGTATTTAATGGCATCCCCTAATCCTTTTACAGGAATATTGCTCTTGTAAGAAATGAAACGAGGCCAGTTCTTGTCTGTCGGGTCTTTGTATTTTTGACTGTTTAATTTGAATACACCACTTACTATTGAGTCTGTTCTCTCAGGATAATACAGTTTAGCATCAGCCGCTTCAAACTTATAACCTTTCACAGGAAAATTATACTTGCTCAGCTCACAGTAAGCACCAGGTTCGCCGGCAGAAGACCAATCCACTTTCCCACCGTTGGCAATAAATAGGAAATCTGATAAGCGCAAGGCTCCCGAAACATTTTTGATTTGAATGGAATCGTAGGGTGTAACCAGTGTAAGATCGGTGTTTTGAAACATAATAACCTCTCCTTGTACTGCAGGTTGAGGAGCTGCTTCGTAACCGATACTGTAATCCATTACGACTTCTTCTTCGGCAGGCGCGACTGCATCGGTAACAGGTGTTTCGTCTACAACGGCTGTTTCTGTTGTAGCACCCCAGGCCTCGTCTGCAGGTGGATCATTGCCCCATCCGTCGTCGACCTGTTCTGTCTGTTCTGTAGCAGTTTCTTCTACTGGATTCTGACTTTGATCAACCGCTGCCTCTACAATAGAAAACGAATAAGAGCCTCCTGTGAAATAAAGGTTATTGAATTTGGATTCAAATAACATCTGCTTTTCTAAAACAAGTCGTGTACCGGATAGAAAAGAACCAAACTTTCGGGCGTCGACTTCATCAATCAGTTTGCTGCTGATCAGAAGAAACGTATCCACCTCTTCCGTCGCCAGTCTTTTGGATTTGATCAGGTGTAGGTTAGCGAAAAAATTAGAAAAGTCGGGGTAGGTTTTTAATTTCTTAGACTTCTGTAGTTTCTGAGTGGCTTCTATGATTTTCTTTTTCTCCGCATCAGAGAAAGAACCCCAGATGCCTGTAAATTGCTGAGCCGATTGAATCGCCAGTTCATTTTTAGAGAGAGATAAGTTAGTTGTTACATCATTTGGAAATACAGCGGGATCTGAAGAGAACTTCATCTGTGCCCGCACAGTGAAGCCACACGTCAGCAACGCGAATGCCATTACAACACGGATGTACTTCACTATACTTTTTCGCATTTCATTAATGCCCATTTATCTTTTAATTTCGTATCGGTCACCTGCAGACCAAACTCCCTGGCCTTTTGAGTCAACACGGCTATATCTTCTTCGTAAAATCCACTGAGCAGCAGCGTCCCTTTCTTTTTCAGAACCCTTGCATATTCTCCCATTTCTTCCAACAAGATGTTTCGGTTGATATTGGCCAACACGATTTCAGCGGATTGATCTGCTATGACTAACGTACCAATTGTTCCTTGAAGTACTTTTACTCTTTCGCAGGAATTTAAGTTAGTATTTTCAACGCTATTTTGAAAAGCCCAATCCTCTATATCGTATGCAAGCACTGATTTGGCCCCACGTTTTTCAGTCAGGATACCCAGGATACCTGTACCGCATCCGGCATCTATAACATTCAGTCCTTCCAATGACAAGTCTAAAATTTCTTCCATCATGAGTCTGGTAGTACCATGGTGACCGGTACCAAAGGACATCTTAGGTTGAATCACCAATTCCATTTCTATTTCAGGATCGGGTTCGTGGAATATGGCCCTCACCCTTAAGTGCTTATTGACTGTGATCGGATCAAAGTTTTTTTCCCATTCTTCGTTCCAGTTTTTATTTTCCAATTCTTTTTCTTCCAGGATAGAAGAGTCTGGAAAATAGCGATGGACCAATTGATGGACAAGCTCTTTGTTGTAATCAGGAATAAGGATATAAGCCTCCAGCAGTCCCGGTTTTTCTTCAAACGCTTCAAAACCGTTTTCTGTCAAATGGTATACGAGAAGATCTATGTCTTCTTCTTTACATGTGATGGGAACTACTAAGTATTTTGGTTGCATATATAAAAATCCCTCCGATAGCCTTATGCGCTCAAACTATGGGAGGGATTTGATTAAAAGATGAAGCGATTAAAACGATTTGATGACATCAACGAAATCACGCGCCTTCAAAGAAGCACCACCGATCAAACCGCCGTCGATGTCTTTGCAGGCAAACAATTCCTGTGCATTGTCCGGCTTGCAACTTCCTCCGTAAAGAATGGAAATAGATTCTGCTACCTGACCGTATTTTGACGCCAGATGAGCACGCAGTAACGCATGCATTTCCTGCGCTTGTTCTTTAGACGCCGTTACACCTGTACCGATGGCCCAGATGGGTTCGTAAGCAATCACTACTTTTGCTATCTGCTCCGCTGACAAATGAAACAGGCTGTCTGTCAGTTGTTGTTTTACAAAATCAAAGTGAATTCCTTTTTCTCTTTGCTGCAATGTTTCTCCGCAACAGAAAATAGGTGTCTGACCTTGCTTCAATACCAGGTCTGTGCGTGTAGCCAGTTGTGCATTGGTTTCTCCAAAGTATTCCCTGCGTTCACTATGTCCTAGGATCACATACTTCACGCCTACTGTGGCTAACATGGCAGGAGAGACTTCACCGGTATAGGCACCTGATTCCTTTTCATACGCATTCTGAGCACCTAAAGAAACTTTACCGTTTACCAGTTTACTGATGGCATGTAGGTAAATAGAAGGTGTACACAGTACGACTTTCACGTCTCCGCTTACTTCGTCTGCTACCATATTGACCACTTCAGAAGCAAGGGATAATCCTTCTTCCAATGTCTTGTTCATTTTCCAGTTACCGGCAACTATTTTTGCTCTCATGATGATGTGATGTATTAATAAATTAAGAATGGCTTTTAAGCCTTTAAATGTAGCTGATTTTTTTCAGTCAACCAATAGTATCCA
>DATHPB010000198.1:0-9562 GCA_035484295.1 Cytophagaceae bacterium | reverse complement strand
CCAATACAGATCCCATGCCTAGCTTCTTGGCAACGGGTACGCAAACAATTGCGGCGGCGAGGTATATGACAGCCTGTCCTAAAAATTCCATAAACGATTAAATTAAGTTCGACTGTTTACTTCTTCGATCCATTCATCCAGAAAGGAATATTGCTGAATGCCTTCTATGCTGAATTCTTCGTAAATCATTTTGTGCAACACGGTGCCGTATGCCTTGGCTTTTTGTTCGATGTCTTCCATACTTAGCCGATGTGTACCTTGCAATGCGAAAGGTGGCAGGTAAGTCATTTTACACAACCGAGCTGTTTGATTGAACGGTGCCAGTAATTCGTTGACCGTATACCGGTTATATCCTTCGGTAGCGTACACTTCACGAGGCCCACCCGATGTAATGGTATTGAAAATGAGTTTGCCTTTCAAAGCATCTCCGCCGGGTCCGTATGCCCAACCGAAATCCAGAACGATGTCAATCCATTGTTTCAAAAGTGCAGGAGCGCTGTACCAATAGAAAGGATGATGCCATACAATGATCTGGTGTTCGGCCAGCAGTTTTTGTTCGTGTTCAATGTCTATATTGAAATCAGGATATTTTTCATACAAGTCATGAAATGTGATGAAGGGATTCTTCGGGATATTTTTTACCAAAGCATTGTTCGCTCTGGACTTCTCATATTTGGGATGAGCAAATAAAACCAGTATTTTATTCATGATCGGTTGACTTAATAGGCCAGTACAATTTCTTTGACAGGTAAATTGACGTCGAATATGATTTTCCCATCGCGCACTTCAAATGGTATGTATTGCTGGGCTTGCGAGATGGACTTAGGAATTTCAAGCGCTTGCTGAATGACAACGGTTAGTGTGTCATGCGTCATCAGATTACCGTCGGGTAAAGGAGTCTTTTGCATCTCCAGTAAAATTTTTGTGACTTGGCCCTTCTGATTTTGTTCTGCAATTTTTATCTCGATGAGTTGTTTGTTGTATTGGTAGGTCACGATGTCAGACAACGTAGCCATCCACAAGTGATGTTGTTGAACTTCTTTTTGCAAATAATCCAGGTGAGTGGCATATTCTGCTGCTGTAATGTGAGCCCAGCTTTCATCTTCTATACCATGCATGACACGTATGGCCCACGATTTTGTTTGAATGGCTTTGTTTGCCATTTCGTTCAATTTTGAAAGAGGTTCACCAGGTCTGAATACTGTATAGTTAAGCATAAACGGATCGTTGAGATCGGGATTATTCAAGGTACCTTGTTTGCCTGCTCTCGCTCCTACATAATGCTTGGCTCGTAAATAGGCTATCATCGTATCGGTAAACAAATCAAAGGGGAAAACAAAAAAGGCAGGATGTTTTCCCGTATTTTTTAAAATGAGGTCTGTGCTTTGATCAATTTCCACCGGGAAATCTTTTTCATTCCAATCGCCAAATGTACACCAACTCTGAGGTTGTCCGCATTTGTGCGACATCGTATGGTTGAGAATCTGGTGACCGTGCGCGATGAGTTCGTTGGCTTTTTTCCAATCTTGTTTGTCGCATTGACCGGTAATGGCTGCAAAGCAGATAGGGAGTTTCCTGTTGAAATTCATGGTGTCAATATACTCTTCAATGCCTCTTGCATAATCCGCACCGAAATCGTCGTGTATCAAGGTATAGGCACCCGTTGCATCGTAACGGAAAGGTGCAATGTAGACTTTGGTTTGAGCAGACGCAGACAAAACAAAAGGAACAGCAAATAAGAGGGTCAAATATTTTTTCACAGTATTATTTCATGAATGGATAATCAAAATGATGAGGAGGATCGAAGTTGCGCTTCACAGAACGGGGAGAAGTCCAGCGTAACAGGTTCAGCATGGAACCTGCCTTATCGTTGGTTCCTGATCGTCGCGCACCACCGAAGGGTTGTTGGTTGACTACGGCACCTGTAGGTTTATCATTGATGTAGAAATTGCCGGCAGCGAAACGGAGTTTGACTAATACGTCTTCAATGACTTTTTCATCTTCTGCAAACAAGGCCCCTGTTAAGGCATAAGGAGAGGTACTGTTGACAAGTTGAAGTGTTTCTTCAAATTCATGATCTTCGTATACATATACACTCAGCACCGGCCCGAATATTTCCTCTTGCATCAAACGATGCTTCGGATCGTATACTTGTACCAATGTAGGCTGTATGAAGTATCCGTTTTCCTTATTGCCAGTTCCTCCTGCCAGCACGTTGCACGTATCGCTTTGATGAGCGTGTTCGATGTATGCCATGATCTTATCAAAAGCAATTTCGTCAATGACTGCATTTACCAGACAAGAAAAATCTTCTACACTGCCTGTTTTCACTTGTGCTAAAATGTCCAACATAGTTTCCTTTACTTTATCCCAGATACTTTTAGGAAGATAAGCACGTGAAGCGGCCGAACATTTTTGTCCCTGAAATTCATAGGCTCCTCTGATCAGAGCGATGGACAAGGCTTGTACGTTGGCAGAAGGATGTGCCAGCACAAAATCCTTGCCTCCTGTTTCACCGACGATGCGAGGGTATGATTTATAATGTGGAAGATTGTCACTGATGGTTTTCCATAAGTAGTCAAATACGTGTGTGCTTCCTGTATAATGCAAACCGCCAAACTCTGGATGAGTAAATACCACATCTCCTGTTTCGGGTCCTTCGGTATAAATCAAATTGATGACACCATCCGGTAAACCGGCTTCCTGCAGGATTTGCATAATAACCCAGGCAGAATAAATTTGACTGAAGGCTGGTTTCCATACGACGGTATTGCCCATCAATGCCGGTGCGGTAGGCAAGTTACCGGCAATGGCAGTAAAGTTGAATGGGGTTATGGCTAACACAAAACCCTCCAATGGTCTGTATTCACTGTAGTTGTGAATGCCTTCCGGCGAATAAGGTTGTATGGTATTGATCTCTTTATAAAAATGGACATGGATACGCAAGAAATCAATCAGCTCGCAGGCAGAATCGATTTCTGCCTGGTAGGCATTTTTCGATTGACAAAGCATGGTTGCCGCGTTGATTTTGAAGCGGTATTTCGTTGCCAGCAGTTCAGCTGCACGGCTGAAGATGGTACAGCGCTCTTCTACACTGGTATTCATCCATTTGTTTTTTGCCTTTAAGGCCGCGTCAATAGCTTGTTGTACGTGCTGTGCCGTGCCTTTGTGAAAATAACCCAGCGTATGAGCCAATTCATGTGGAGGATGAATGACCTGGCGATTGTCAGAATAAATTTCCTTTCCATTGATGAACTGTGGTATTTCCAATGCCTGACGCTTCAATTCTTCGAGCGCTTTTTGCAGACCTTCTCTTTCGGAAGATCCGACAGCGTAATGCAGCAAAGGTTCATTGTAATTTATGCCTTGTGTCATTATAAGAAAGTTTTAAGCGTACTTAAACAATCGATTTCGTAAGTCAATACTTCTTGGTGTTGTTTATCTAAGCGGTTTACGAACACGTGATCTATTCCGGCATTTTTTGCACCTAATACATCGGCATATAAATCGTCACCGATCATGAGGCATTGATGCGCAGTAATACCCGCTACATGGAGCGCGTAGTCAAACATGCGTTTGTCGGGTTTCATGAAACCGCTTTCATCGGAATGGATGACTTGCTGAAAGTAATGTTCAATGCCTGCGCTTCGCAATTTTGTTCGTTGTGTTTCGCGAAATCCATTTGTGAGGATATGTAATACATAACGTTCGGAAAGATAATCCAGTATATCATGTGTATAGGGAAATACGTTGGATTTAGTCGGACAAAGAGAAATGAATTGCTCGTCTAATCCCGGAGGTACGTCACTTTCCTGCAATCCAAGCATATGAAAAGTACGAGCAAAACGATGATTACGCACTTCTTCTATCGTTACTTTTCCCTGGTGTAAATCGTCCCACATCTTGTCGTTGATCTGACGGTAATAGGTAATAAAATCAGGTAAAGAAATCTTCAAGTGATCAAGGTGATGACGATGATATAAGTCAGTCAGCGTCTCGGCACAGTTCGCGCTGAAATCCCAAAGCGTATGGTCCAGATCAAAGAAGATGTGTTCGTATTTCCTCATATTAAAACTTCAACCTCAGACGTTCCACAGGTTCATTATGCAGAATGTGTTTGTCAAATATTTCAGTTACATCTTCGAGCTGTACACCACCATAGAAGATACCTTCCGGGTAAACTACCATGGCGGGTCCCAGGCCGCAGACATCCAGGCAACCCGCTTTTTGCGCACGAACGTCCACTGACAATTCATGCTTTAGTACGAGTTGTTTAAAGGCATCTACTAGCTGCATGCCGTGTTCTTCCCCGCAACTCTTTTTCCCTTCCGGTTTTTGATTGGTACAAATGAAGATGTGTTTTTTGTATTTCATAATGAATGATGAGCGAGATAGCGAGCTGTGAAACGATTAGTTCGTCACAACTCAGGTACAATGTATTTGTTTTGTTTGATGTGTAATTTACGTATCGCTAATTCGTTGTTGGAATACAATGTCCTATATTCCGTAATGTCTTTTTGCAAAACGGGATCTTTGCTGAAGAAAGAAAACAGTTTGGTAACGATGTCGTGATAAGAAGGATTGATGTAGTAATAAACCCATTGATCTGTCTTTTGATGTTTTACCAATCCGGTATTCTTAAGATAAGTGAGATGTCTGGAAGTTTTGGTTTGCGTAAAATCAAGGATCAGCTCCAGGTCTGAGATGCACATCTCTTTATTCTTGAGTACAAGATGTAATATACGAATACGTGATTCATCGCTGAGGGCTTTATAAATCTCGGCGCCTTTGCTGATGTCTGTATGTTTGATCCGTATCATGAACAAAAAAGATTACTTAAAAATAGTCAAAACTTATTATTTCTTTGTTAATTAGTGATGAAAGAGCAAGCTGTTCTTTTTCTGTCCGCTCACAATCGCATGCGAAGTTTATTCCTGATCGTATTTACCGTGTTTTTAGTTTTCCAAGTCGCTGACATAAAGGCGCAAGGTAAGCCTAAGATCATACAGTTCTCAGGATTGGTCGTATCTGGCGACAGTTCGTATGGTATTCCCAATGTGCATATCTACATTCCAAAATCGGGAAGAGGAACGACATCCAATTTTCTGGGTTATTTTTCAATGCCTACTTTGGAAGGCGACACAGTGGCCATCAGGGCTATTGGTTACAGGGAAAAAATGTTTGCAGTTCCCAGCCACCTGGAAGATGACAAATGGTCGTTGATTGTTTCTTTATCAGAAGACACACTCACACTTCCCGATGTAGAAGTGCTGCCTTGGCCAACGGAGAAGATATTTAAAGAAGCGTTCATCGCTTTGAAGCTACCTGAACAGGAGATGAGTAATATGAATAAAAACCTGAACGATCAGGTCATGAAGCGCATGATGTATAATATGGGTGCAGACGGTTATTCCAACCATCGGTATTATATGGATCAGCAGATCAATAAACAAAACAACCGGTTTTTTGCACCTACCATTTCATTGCTGAATCCCTTTGCATGGCGGCAATTTATTCAATCGGTCAAAAAGGGAGAACTCAAGAAAAAATCCAAGGACAACGACGACTGATTTTGAGAACAACAGAAATAGAACGTAAGTTTTTAGTTCTTTCCAAGTACCAGATGGAGCTGGCAAAAGAGAAAGGCATTTATTTTCGCCAGGGTTATCTCAGCACGGATCCTTCCAAAACGGTTCGCATCCGCATCAAAGACAATCAGGCTTTTTTAACGGTCAAAGGGCTCACTCAGGGCATTAGCCGTACAGAAATAGAATCACCTATTTCCTTGGATTCGGCCAAAGCCTTATTCGAATCTTTTATCACCAATGAAATACAGAAAATAAGGAGAATTGTACAAGTAGATGGAAAAGATTGGGAAGTAGATGAATTTTTGGGTCGACACAAAGGACTTTGGATGGCGGAGATAGAGCTCAATTCTGCGGAGGAAGAGGTTTCCTTGCCTGTTTGGGCAGGTAGGGAAGTGAGTTCTGAAAAGGAGTATTTTAATTCCTACCTCTCGGAACATGGGTTAAATGGTATTGCTTTGGTGTAAGATTTTGCATCTTTTTCATAATTTATCTACCTTGAGCCACGGTTTAAAATTTAGAATATGAATAAGACGTTTACATTATTGCTAGCACTGTGTTTGATGGCATTGAACCTTAAGGCACAAGATGATTTGCTCAGCAAACATGCCCCGGAACTAAGAAAAATATTCAAGACGGAAAAAGGAGTTTTCCGTGGTTTTAATTTTGGAGATACGAGAGCAGCTATCAAAGCAACAGAAGATGCTCTATTGCAAGGTGAAGGTAAAGACTTCATGGTGTATAAAACCAAACTCGATGAAAATGAGTATGCGGAAATTATGTTCACTTTCGATGAGCAAGACAAGGTGAAAATGTTTGGTATCGCTTTCATTGAGAATGTAAACCTGACTGCTGAAGAACGTATGCTGGATGATTTTCAAGCTTACTTCACACAAAAGTATGGTAAATTCACCATCAATTCCAAAAACGACGAAGTATGGTCTTCGTCTGACGGCTATGTCATTGAAATGGGTGATTCCAGTGATGGAAAGAGCGACTTGCTGGAAATAGAAGTGGAGATTTTCAAGAAGTAGAGAAGATAGAATTAATTCTAAAAAAAGAGTCAGGATGAATAATCTTGGCTCTTTTTTATACGCAAGAATTGTAATTAGAAAAAAGCCTTCTATTTAATAGAAGGCTTTTTTTATGGTAGGCGCTGAACATTATTTTATTTCAAATCCCAATATTTTCAAGTCTTCCCAAAAATGAGGATACGATTTTTCCACGACTTCGGGATTTTCTATCGATAATTCACCGAGCAGCGCCAATGGAGCGAATGCCATGGCCATGCGATGGTCTTTGTAGGTAGCAATGTGTTGATTGTTTATCTTGAAATTTCCCGGAACAACTTTGTACGTATCGTCTTTTACAATTTCTTCCAGGTCTGAACCGAATTTCCTCAATTCATTTTGTATAGCCGCAATACGATCGGTTTCTTTGATGCGCAGACTTTCCAGTCCGCTCATCGTTACTTCTTGTCCTTTTGCTGCGGCCACCACCGCAATGGTTTGTGCCAGGTCGGGACAATCCGTAAAATCCTGTATAAAGGGTTTCGCTACAAAGCCTTCTATCTTTTCCAAATGCAAGCCTTCACTGGTAAAACTAGATTTCACCCCCATCTTTTCCATGATGCTGGTGATCACTCGATCGCCTTGTAACGAATCTGATTTATATCCTTTGATGTAGAAGTCGGCTTTCGGTGCAAGGGCCGCAATGCTAAACCAGTAGCTCGCTGCAGACCAGTCTGATTCTACGCTGTACGTGGTACCCTTGTATTGCTGATGAGGTACAACGATGGCATTGCCTTCCCATTTTGCGGTTACACCAAATTTCTGCATCAATTGCAAGGTCATGGCGATGTAGGGTTTGGAACCGATCTTACCGGTCAATTCCAATTTCAATCCTTGCGGAAGCAAAGGTGCAATCATTAACAAGGCTGTGATGTATTGACTGCTCACGTCTCCACGAATGATGAGTGTGTTTGTTTGTGCTTGCTTGGGATCAAATGGTTTGATCAGCATGGGAGGATATCCTTCTTTTTCCTGGTAAGAAATGTCTGCTCCTAAGGTGCGTAAAGCATCCACCAGCAATTGGATAGGACGTTCTTTCATGCGTGTTGTTCCCGTCATGATTCTTTTCTTTCCACTTACCGCAGAATAAGCTGTCAGGAAACGCATGGTAGTTCCTGCGTCCAGCACATCCCATGTTTCGTCCTTGTCGTGTTGCAGCAAACGAATCATCGTTTGTGTATCGCGGGCGTTCGATAAGTTTAGTAATTCACCTTCTTTGTTGGCCAATGCGTGAATAACCAATACGCGATTGCTTTCGCTTTTGGAAGAAGGAGGGGTAACGGCTCCTTCGATGATGCCTTTGTGTTTGGCAAGAGAGAGGTTGGTGATGGCAACGTTGTCCATTATTTCGTCAACGAGTTATAGTAAATAAGAGATTTTTTCATGAGTTCGGCCGAAACTGGAATATTATAATTGGCCTGACCTATTTTTTCAAGCAAAGAAAACAGTACAACACCTTGTTCGTTTTTCTTATCGTGTAATGTCAAAGCAATGATGTCATTCAATACAGTTGAAGGGATATGCACGTGACCGTATATGGAGATGATGTAGTTTTGTATTTCTTCCAGTTCCGCTTTGGTCAGAAATCCTTTTTCTACAGCCAAGAATGTCTCCACAATGATACCGATAGCGATTGCTTCACCGTGCAAAATGCGATTACCTTTTTCCAGAAAATAACTTTCTACTGCATGACCCAAAGTATGTCCGAAGTTCAGGACTTTCCTTAAGCCTTTTTCCGTAGGATCTTGCATGGTGATGGTATGTTTGATGGCAACGGAATGAGGAATCACTTCATCCCAGTTTTGTGATTCGAGCGATTGTCCCTTTATCTTATTCCATGCAGATACATCAGCAATTAAAGCGTGTTTAATGACTTCTGCAAAGCCAGATCTCAGTTCGCGCTTGTCCAGTGTTTTCAGAAAAAGAGAAGAGATGATGACGGCTTCCGGTTCTTTGAATACACCAATATGGTTTTTGAAGTGATCAAAATCGATTCCCAGCTTGCCGCCCACGCTGGCATCTACTTGAGAAAGCAGTGTAGTAGGAACTTGTATAAAATCAATGCCTCTTTTATAAGTTGCCGCACAAAATCCTCCCATGTCTCCAATCACGCCGCCACCAATATTGACCACAACGGCTTTGCGATCGAGTTCAAGTTCGGTCATGGTTTTCCAGATGTTACCGCAGGTCACTAGGTTCTTCTGCTCTTCACCGGATTTGATCACACAACCGTTGACCTGTTCTATGAAGGCAGGGTCGAAAACAGGAAGGCAATGTTGCTTCGTATGTTCGTCAACAATCAGCATTACTTTGCTGTAGGCTTTCTTGCTCAGAAAGTCTGATAATGTTTTTTGAGGATTCTGGGTGAGTAAAATTTCAGAAGGCATGCACTTGATTTCCTAAAGGCGCTGAAAATAAAAGTCCCGCGCCAAAGGAGCGGGACTTTTTATGAAGTGTAAATCAGATTAAGCTTTGCTTTCAACAGCTTTCATGATTTCTGTTTGCTTACGAATGGATTCTTCGTGAATGATCTTGAACAAATCTTCGATGTATGTTTCACTCAGGTTCATTTTCTGAGCCAATGAAGTCAAGTTCTTCATGATTTCATCCCAACGGTTCACTTGCAAAGTAGTCACGTTGTTTTCTTTTTTGAACTCACCGATTTTCTCAACGATGGCCATACGAGAAGTCAATACTTCGATTAGCTCTCTGTCCAGGCTATCGATTTTGGCTCTCAAGTCTTCCAGGCTATCATTGAATATTTGGTTTTCACTTGTTGTTTCACGGATTTTCAAGTCACGCAAAATTTCTCCCAATCTGGAAGGTGTTACTTGCTGATCAGCATCGCTCCATGCTTTGTCCGGATCGATGTGGGTTTCAATCATCAAACCGTCGAAACCAAGGTCC
>DATHPB010000197.1:0-2328 GCA_035484295.1 Cytophagaceae bacterium | reverse complement strand
CGATGCGCAGACAGATGACCTGGGATTTCAGAAAACCGATGGTAGTGATGTCTCCGAAATCCTTGTTGCGTCATCCATTGGTGGTTTCCCCTTTGAGCGAATTCGAAAACGGTTCGTTCAGAGAAGTGCTTGACGATACCTACACAGAAGCGAAAAATGTAAAACGCGTGTTGTTGTGTACCGGTAAAGTGTATTACGATCTGTTGGAAGAACAACAAAACAACAAACGCAAGGATATCGCGATTGTTCGTATGGAACAGATCTATCCTTTTCCTGAAAAACAACTGGAACAAATATTCAGCAAGTATGCGAAGGCAGAATTTGTATGGGTACAGGAAGAACCGTTCAACATGGGAGCATGGGGTTTTATCCTGAGAAGATTGTACGCGTTGAAAAACAAGCAAGTGACGATGGATGTTATCTGCAGAGATGAAGCGGCTTCACCTGCGGTGGGTTATTACAAAGCGCATAACGAAGCACAAGCGGATCTTGTGAAACGTTCCTTTGCAGACAAGATTAAACCGATTTATTGGTAGTCATTATAATCACGTTAAAAATTTTACCATAACATAAAAACTATATGGCATTAGAAATTAAAATACCTGCAGTAGGAGAATCCATTACAGAAGTCACTATTGGTAAATGGGTAAAAAAAGACGGTGATGTAGTGAAAGCGGACGAACTACTCTTGGAAATTGAATCCGACAAAGCAACTTTCGAATTGAATTCTGAAGGTGCAGGTGTATTGCGTATCAAGGCAAAAGAAGGAGACGTAGTACAAGTAGGTGCTGTCATTGCTTCTATTGAAGATGGAGGAGCTTCTTCAAAACCTGTCGTGAAAGCTGAGTCCACTGCTCCTTCTGTAACGAAAGCGGCCGCTCCTTCTCCCGGTACAGGTGAAGTGAAAGAAATCAAAGTGCCTGCGGTTGGGGAATCGATTTCTGAAGTAACTATCGGAACATGGGCAAAGAAAACAGGCGATACGGTTCAAGTGGAAGATTTATTATGTGAAATCGAATCAGACAAAGCTACATTTGAATTGAGAGCAGAAGTAGCCGGTGTATTAGAAACAGTGGCCAAGCAAGGTGATGTGCTTCCGATCGGTGGATTGGTTTGCAAAATCAAAGTAGGTGCAAGTAGTGGTACAGCTCCCGTAGTGACGACTGCTGCTCCACAAGCAGCAACAGCTTCATCGGGAGGCTCTGATTATGCCAAAGGACATGCTGCTCCTGCCGCTGCTAAGATATTAGACGAAAAGGGAATTAGTCCGGCTGATGTACAAGGCACAGGAAAAGACGGAAGAATAACGAAAGAAGACGCACAAAACGCTCAGAACAAACCAGTGGAAAAAACTGCTGCATCAAATGGAAGTGCTGCACCTAAAGCTCCTGCAGGAAGCAGAGTGGATGACAGACAAAAAATGACCAGCTTGAGAAAAACGGTCTCAAGAAGACTGGTTGCTGTAAAAAATGAAACGGCCATGTTGACCACGTTCAACGAAGTAGACATGAAACCGATCATGGACTTGCGCGCGAAGTACAAAGATTCATTCAAAGAAAGAAACGGTGTAAACTTAGGGTTTATGTCATTTTTCACAAAAGCGGTATGCCAGGCTTTACTGGAGTATCCTGCTGTGAATGCCTACATTGATGGTGATGAAATTGTATACCACAACTATTGTGACGTATCGATCGCAGTATCTGCTCCTAAAGGATTGGTTGTTCCGGTGATTCGCAATGCAGAAACCATGTCTTTTGATCAGATTGAAAAAGAAATCGTAAGGTTGGCGGGTAAAGCACGCGACAATAAATTGACGATTGAAGAAATGACAGGTGGAACCTTTACGATCACGAATGGTGGTATCTTTGGGTCGATGCTGTCTACACCGATCATCAACGCTCCTCAGTCTGCAATCTTAGGAATGCACAACATCGTAGAACGTCCGATTGCGATGAATGGTCAAGTAGTCATTCGTCCGATCATGTACTTAGCGCTGTCTTATGATCATAGAATCATTGACGGAAGAGAATCCGTTGGTTTTTTGGTAAGAGTAAAACAATTGCTGGAAGATCCGACAAGGTTATTATTGGGTGTTTAATAGAAGAATAGTTGCGTTAGGGATTGAGCCTTTGTCTAAGCTCTTTTTCTTTGAGTAGTCAAGCATATAGTAAATGGCTATCTATGATTCAAAGATAAAAGCGAGTGGCGAAAGCCCGGCCCGAAGGGTAAAGCCCAAAACATTTATCTAGGTATTCATTTCAAATAAAAAACAATACACAAACTTACCATTAAATAACATCTCTATGAGTTATGATGTAGTAATTATTG
>DATHPB010000196.1:0-15278 GCA_035484295.1 Cytophagaceae bacterium | reverse complement strand
CTTATTCTTTTTTCGATGGAGTGAACTACAGCAGTACAACACTTGATCCGGCTATTCGTTATCGTTTTATGGAGTATAATAAATGGATGTTTGACAATTCATGGTTCGCAACCATTGTACCCGGTAAGAAAAGAAATTTAGTTTGGAACATCCGTACACACTTAGGTTTCATAAGTTCTTATAATCCATCAACAGGTATTGGACCATTCGAACGTTTCATCATGGGAGGTAGCGGATTGTCGGGTTACAATTATGTTTTGGGTTATGACATCATTGGCTTGCGTGGATATCAGGACAATTCGATTGGCGGCAGTGGTGGTGTTGCATTCGGTAAAATTGTTTCAGAAATTCGTTATCCGGTTATGAATTCACCGGCATTCTCTTTATTTGTTTTGGGTTTCTTTGAAGCAGGTAACAACGTTTATAAATATTCTGATTTCACTCCTTCTCAGTTGTATCGTTCAGCAGGCTTTGGAGCAAGAGTATTTATGCCGGCATTTGGATTGCTTGGAGTAGATTGGGGGGTACCGCTTGATGACGTCCCAGGTTATCCAAATCCTAATCATACTTCCAGGGTTACGTTTACTATTGGTCAACAAATCAGATAGGAATATGCGTTTATTTAGTCTGGCATTATTATTGAGTATTTCCTTGGCAAATTCGGGGTATGCTCAGAAATTTGGGTATATTGATTCCGAATTTATTTTAACAAAGCTACCTGAATACAAACAAGCCCAAACGGATCTTAACCAAGCAGCTAAGAAGTGGCAAACAGAATTGGAAGAGATGGGTAAAGAAGTTTCTTCCTTAAAGGATGCGTATAAAATAGAAGAAGTTTTGCTGACGGAAGACATGCAGAAAGAGAGACTTGATACAATTGCCTCCAAAGAAAAAAAATTAAGAGAAAAGCAAAAGGCGTACTTTGGTTTTGAAGGTATGTTGTTTTATAAAAAACAAGAACTGATAAAACCTGTACAGGATAAAGTTTTCGAAGCAGTTGAAAAAGTAGCGAAAGAAAAGAAGTTGCAAATGGTATTTGACAAGTCAAGTACACTTGTGGTAATCTATGCAGATCCAATACATGACTATACAGATTATGTATTGGAGAAGCTCGGATTGGGAGATCCGGAGGATACGGTACAAAAATAAATTGTTCATAATAAATGCTAAATATAAATACCAAGAATATGATATCTCTTAAACTTAAAAAAGCATCTCTTCTTGTAGTTGCTTTACTTTTATCAGTCGGTGCTTTTGCTCAAACTACAACAGCTCCTAAAATCGGATATACCAATTTGGATTACCTTTTGAGCCTTATGCCTGAGGTAAAGCAAGTAGAATCTGAGTTGCAAGCGTATGAAAAACAATTGTCAACTCAATTGGAATCAAAATACCAAGAGTATCAAAAGAAGATGGAAGAATACCAAAAAGGTGCTTCGTCAGGTTTGATGTCTGATCTGGTTAAACAAGACAAAGAAAAGGAATTGGTAAATCTTCAAACATCTATCAAAGATTTTGAAGAAAAGGCGCAACAAGATCTTCAGAAAAAGCAAGTAAGCTTGCTCGAGCCGATTTACGACAAAATTCAAAAATCTATTGACAAGGTAGCTGCTGCAAACGGCTTTACTTATGTATTGAATACCCATGCAGATCAAGGTGGATCAGCAATCATTTTATACGCCCGAAATAAAGAAGAGGATATTTCTAGCTTAGTATTAAAAGATCTTGGTGTTACGGCTCCAACACCTGGTACAACGAATAGTACTTCAGGAACTACAGCACCTGCTAAAAAATAATTTAATTCATCAGCTGCATAAAAAGGTGAAGCATTGCTTCACCTTTTTTTATATATTATACTTATGAATGATACCCGATGGCCTCAATTTCTTCGTGCTGGAGATCGCGTAGCGCTTGTAGCTACTGCGAGACATGCCAGTCAAGAGGACATACAGAAAGGGATTTCTTTTTTAGAGTCATGGGGACTTGAGGTTTGGCAAGCAAATAACCTTACCCGAAAGCATTACATATTTGCAGGTACAGAAACAGAACGACGCGGGGCATTGCAAAAAGCCATTGATGACTCTTCTGTCAAAGCTGTTTTTTGTCTGAGAGGAGGCAATGGAACACATCGCTTAATCGATTTCCTGCATCTTAAAAATTTAAAAAAACAACCGAAGTGGATTATTGGATATAGTGACGTAACGGTGTTGTTAAATCATGTGGCGCAATATCGAATTCCTTCAATACATGGTCCTATGCCATTTACTTTTTACAAGGAAGAAGAGCAAGAAGGGGCATCAACATTGCAAAAGATACTCTTTGGAGAATTACCAGATTATAAGTTCCCTTCTCATCCGTTAAATAACAATGGTGTAGCGGAAGGTAAACTAATAGGAGGCAATCTAGCGGTATTGCATTCTTTGATCAGTACACCAAGTGACATTACCTGGAAAAACAAAATATTATTTCTGGAGGAAGTGGATGAATATTTGTATCAGTTGGACAGAATGCTTTATCATTTTAAAAGGACAGGTCGCATGAAAGGTTTGTCAGGTGTTGTGATTGGGCATCTTACTTCGATGAAAGATAATGCTGATCCTTTTGGATTGTCGGCGTACGAAATTATTGCCAGAATTATAAAACCTTATCAGATTCCATTGGCTTTTTCTTTTCCTGCCGGACATGAATTACCCAACATGCCATTGATCATTGGTGCTGTTGCGCACTTGGAAGTTTCCAATCCATACTCCCGTTTAACATTTAAAAAATAAGAGACTTACTTACTCTTCTTTGTAGAGTACCTGCAATAACGTTTCTCCAACTGCTTTTAAGGTCTTTTTATCAATAGCAGAAATATCATCTCGGTGAGTATGCCAATAATCAGCAAAATAACGCCCTATACTTGGGTCGTATTGGATAATATCTATCATGGGAATTTTACCATCTTCATTGACATACAAATGATCGTCGATGATCTCAGGGCTATTTTGAACAATGAAATACTTCCCATATCCTAGTTGAGCTGCTTCATTCCATACTTTTCGCAGTACTGAAGGTGCGTATAATCTGGAAGTTTCATCCCAGGCAAAACGGGCACCAGGTGCACCTACCATGTCCAGAAGAATTCCATAGTAGGCACTATAGCCACCACGGTGTTTGCTCTTCGACCAATGCTTAGAACCCAAACACCATGTATCTTTACCACTGGATACTTTGTACTGATCAGGAGCACCATAGTCTTCTCCATCAAACAAAATCAAATCAATTCCTATGTCTTGTTTCAATGGATGAGCGTGTATCGCCCTTGCAATTTCCATTATGATGGCTACGCCACTGGCGCCATCATTGGCACCTGGTATAGCTTTAGTTGTGTTTACTTTGTCTTGATCAGCAATAGGACGAGTATCCCAGTGAGAAGCAATGATGATTCGCTTAGTTGCCTTGAAATTATAGGAAACGATAAAATTACGAAGGTTTAAGCGTATCCCATTATAAGCAGTGTCTTGAAAGTTTTGAATATGCACCCATGCACCATGCTTTTGAAAAAATGCATTCAAATAAAGGCCACATTTATCATGTGCCGCCGTATTCGGAACTCTTGGACCAAATGCCAATTGATTAACAATGTATTGGTAAGCAGAATCCTCATTGAATAAAGAATGGAATGTAGAGTCTTTGTTAGTATCGAGTTTTGATTCAGTAATTGCTTTTGTCGATTGTGTTTCGTCTAGTTTTCTCTTTTTTTCTGAACAAGAGATGGCTAATAAAGAAAGTGCTACAAATAAGGATCCTTGCATTAAGCAAAATATACTAAGCTTCTTCATAAGCCCAATCTATAGTATTCTTCATGTCTTTGATTTGCATACCGCATGCTTTGAACCAAGCCCTAATGCGATCTACTTGTTCGTAATTTTTATTTTCCTTAGCCTGTTTGTACCATTCCAAAAGCCCTTCGATCATGACCTCGTTGTTGTTGGGCTCTTCTTCCAATAAACCTAGGACAGCATTGGTTAGTACTATGAAAGTATGCTTCATTTTGTCAAAGCTTTCTTTGCTGATGCAATTGAACAACGTATGATTTAATTGCAGTGTATGAGCTTTTTTTACAACATTAAACAAAGAAGCAATGGTAACAGCCGTATTAAAGTCATCGCTTAATCCTGCATAACAAGCTTCGCTTAATTTGATTAGTTCCTGTTCTTGCTTGTCGTCAATGACAATTGTATCTGTCGGAGCGTATTCCATCTTTCTAAGAATACGTAAACCATTCATTAATTTTTTATAACCCTTGCCTGCTGCTACCAGTGCTTCATTCGAAAAGTCGAGTGTGCTTCGGTAGTGCGCCTGCAGGATGAAAAAACGGATGGTCATCGGACTGTATGCTTTTGCCAACATCGGATGATCACCACTGAAGAGTTGGTCTAATGTAATAAAGTTACCCAGGGATTTTCCCATCTTTTGTCCGTTGATGGTAATCATATTATTATGCAGCCAGTATTTTGCGGGTTGAGACCTTAAACCTGCTATTGATTGCGCGATTTCGCATTCGTGATGGGGAAACATAAGATCAAGCCCTCCTCCGTGAATATCAAATTGTGCACCAAGGTATTTATTGCTCATGGCAGTACATTCGATGTGCCATCCTGGAAAGCCCATGCCCCAGGGGCTGTTCCACTTCATGATGTGTTCCGGTGAAGCATTTTTCCAAAGTGCAAAATCCAACGGACTTCTTTTTTCATCCTGACCATCCAGTGTACGAGTTCCAGACATCAGCTCATCTACTACTCGTCCGGACAATTCACCGTAGCGATTGGTTTCGTTGTATTTCAATACATCGAAGTATACGGATCCGTGACTTTCATAAGCCATACCGGCGTCTATGATTTGCTGAGTCAATTTAATTTGCTCCGGGATATGGCCGGAAGCAACCGGCTCAATGCTGGGTTCTTGTACATTCAATTTGCGTAATGCCGTTTGGTAATAACTCGTGTAGCGCTTCACCACTTCCATGGGTTCAAGTTTTTCCAGCTTCGCTTTTTTGGCAATTTTATCTTCTCCATCGTCCGCATCATGTTCCAGGTGACCTACGTCAGTAATGTTGCGAACGTAACGAACCTTGTATTGTTGATGAGATAAAAAACGGAAGATCACATCAAATGTGATAGCTGAGCGGGCATGACCTAAGTGTGCTTCTCCATATACTGTAGGACCACATACGTACATACCAACATAGGGAGCACTGAGGGGTTTGAAAATTTCTTTTTTTCTACTGAGACTATTGTATACTTTTAACTCCACATTCATGGCCCAATTTAGTTATTTAAATGAGTAGTATCCCAGTAGGGGATAGTGATCAGATAATTTTTTGTCATTTAATACATCAAAGGAATGGATGAGAATTCCTTCCTGATAAAATTGATTGTCGATCCTAAGGAAAGGAATTTTTCCATTGTGAGTGGTTCCTATTCCATGTCCTGCTTCTTCCTGACTATTGGACAACAGGTTTGATACCTGCTTGTAAGCATAGCCTAGAGGAGGTTCATTGAAATCGCCGCAAACCATTACAGGATAAGGTGAGCGGTTGATTTCCATAATGAGGCGATCCACCTGTTTACTTCTTCTGATAGCACCTTGTTTATACCGTAGCAAGGCCTTCAGCATATTTTGTTTAAACCGGTTTTGAGAACGGCGGCTTTCAGCGAGTTCTTCGTCGTTAATATTCATCGATTGCAGGTGAACATTAAAAACACGCACTTTGTTTCTTCCGATCAATATATCAGTGTATAAAATCTGATTGTTAGACTTTTCCTTGAACTGAATATTTTCTTTTTTCTCAATGGGATATTTACTAAAAATGGCCATCCCGAATCCTCCTCCTATGTGGTTTATCAAAAAGGGTTCGAAGTAATAATAGGGGTGTGTTTTGGAAAGTTTTTCTATAGTGTTGAACTTCCCTTGTTTTTCTGTATAAAATTCCTGAAAACATTTGATATCACCTTCCATCGTTACCGCATCATTGATGATGTTGGTGCTGATCGAAGGATTGTTTTTATTGTAGATTTCATAGACATTGAATACCCTGGCATTGTAAGATAATACTGAAAATGTAGCTCCTGCTTTTTTCTCGTTGGAGAGATGAAACGAAATCAGTTTGGGTAAAAAGGAAAGGCCAAATATTACAAAAAATAAAGGAATCAGGCTTTTTAACCATTTTTTAGCAAGCAAAAGATAGATGGCTACAGCTAAGTGAGTGAGAACAAGCAATGGTATGGTATACGGCAAAAAAGCACTTATCCAGAATTCTGATGGAGAAATATCGGGGGAAGCATAGGCCATTACCGTCATTGTGGCGATAATACCATAAGTCAATATAAAAAGCCGGTTGAGCAATGAGCTAAGATCTTGAAGTACAAAAATAACTCTCTTTTCTTTTGAATTGAAATGAATAATCTATAATTTTGTAGAAAATTGGTACAGTCGGAAAGAGGGGGCAGCTGCCCCCTCTTTTTGGTTCACAGAGTTTGAATGGGAGATTTAAAGAGTAGTATTTTGCAGATTGCAACTGAAAAAGCAACCGAACAAGGTGTACATCTTGTAGAATTGACTCTTACAGGCTCGGGTCGGTTTAAAATCCTGGCTTTGATTGATTCGGAAAGTGGAGTAACCATTGATCAGTGCACTAAGTTTAGCCGTTCAGTGACACAAGAGACAGACCTTATTCCGGAGTTGGACGAAGGATATGTCATCGAAGTTTCTTCTCCTGGAGTAGATAGGCCGTTGGAATTTCCTTTCCAGTATAGAAAAAACATAGGAAGGAAGGTCAGAATTACGCTGGAAGAAGGAGAAGAAAAAGAAGGCGAATTGACAGACGCTACGGAACAAGGCATCACTGTTAAACTGCCTGGTCTAAAGAAAAAAGAATTCGTTAATCAAGCATACCAATACCAAGAAATTAAAAAAGCAAAAATCATCGTTTCATTCAAATAATTATGGACGTTACTAACCTGATCGAGTCGTTTGCAGAGTTTGCAAAACTAAAGAACATTGATCGCCCTACTATGATGCGTATTCTGGAAGATGTATTTCGTACCATGATTCGCAAGAAATTTACATCGGATGAAAATTTTGATGTGATCATCAACGTCGACAAAGGAGATTTGGAGATTTGGAGAAAAAGAGAAGTGGTTTCTGACGACTTCGCGGAAGATAGTTTTGATTATGATGAAAACAAACATATCTCCCTTACTGATGCTCAAAAAATTGAAGAAGACTTTGAAGAAGGAGAAGAAGTAGCGGATGAATTGAAGTTGGAAGATTTCGGAAGAAGGATGGTCATGACGGCTCGTCAGACCTTAATCCAAAAGGTAAAAGACCTGGAAAAAGATTATTTGTTCCAAAAATACAAAGACCTTGCAGGAGAGATCATCAACGGAGAAGTGTACCAGATTTTAGGCAAGGAGCTGTTGTTGATCGATGCAGATGGCAATGAACTTGTATTGCCTAAAGGCGAACAAATTCCTAAAGACAGATTTAGAAAAGGAGATAACGTAAGAGCCATCGTGCACCGAGTAGAGATGCACAACGGAAATCCTAAAATTGTGTTATCAAGAACATCTCCTAAATTCTTGGAACGTTTGTTTGAGATAGAAGTTCCGGAAGTATACGATGGTCTGATTGCTATTCGTAATATCGTAAGAGAACCAGGCGAGCGTGCTAAAGTAGCAGTAGAATCCTTTGACGACAGAGTAGATCCGGTTGGTGCTTGTGTAGGCATGAAGGGTTCGCGTATACACAGCATCGTGCGTGAGCTGGAAAATGAAAACATTGATGTCATCAACTATACTGATAACTTGGAATTGTATATCTCACGTGCATTGAGCCCGGCAAAGATTGGCAACATCAAAGTAGATGCAGAGAAAGAAAGAGTTTCGGTATACCTCAAACCAGATCAAGTGTCATTAGCAATCGGTAAAGGCGGTCAAAATATTAAGTTGGCCAGCAAATTGGTTGGAATGGAGATCGACGTGTTCAGAGAATTAATTGACAACGAAGACGAAGAAGACGTGGGCTTGGTTGAATTCAGCGATGAAATTGAAAGTTGGGTAATCGATGAGTTGAAGAGAATCGGATTGGATACTGCGAAGAGTGTATTGGCATTATCTAAGGAAGATTTAGTGAGAAGGACAGAGCTAGAAGAAGAAACTGTTGAAGACGTGTTGAGCATACTTCGTCAGGAATTTGAATAATACGTTGAGGATCTTCTTGACGTAAGTGGCATACCAAACAACAGCACAATATAAAACCTAAAGAATGGCAGAAGATAAAATGATGCGGTTAAGCCTGGTGCAAAAAAAACTCAATGTGGGGATATCCACTATGACGGAGTTTTTGGCTACCAAGGGCTTTGAGGTGGAAAGTAATCCCAATGCCAAAATTACAACGGATGCATTCAATCTCTTGTTAAAAGAGTTTGAATCTTCTGCATTGGAAAAAAAGGAAGCGTCAAGCTTAAACATAGGTAAAAAACATTCTGATCAACACGTTGTTATCGATGCTGAAAAGCCAAGTGCAAAGAAAGAAACAGAAGAGGAACAGGAAATTTTAATAAAGAACAATTACATCACCGAAGAAAAAGAAGTAGCAGTAAATACTTCAAAAGAACAAACAGCGGCAGAAGTTTTTAAGGAGAAAAAAGAAGAGGAAACTGATACCGTAGGAAAAGTAAAACTTCCGGGTGTAACGGTACTTGGGAAAATAGATTTGACTCCTGCAAAGAAGCCAACAGTTAAAACCAAGAAAGAAGAAATTCAGGTTAAAAAAGAAGAAGTATCGGTTAAAAAGGAGGAAGCAACACCTACAGAAATTCTTGCTAAGGAGACAGAAGTCGGAGCAGCTAAATCGGAGAAAAAGGAGAAAGAAGCGTCGATTGAAAAGACGGTCGAAGCGAAAGAAAATGTCACTCATACAGAAGCTTTAGAGGAGCAAGAACCTGAAGAGGTAATTGAAGCCAAGGCTGATGCTTTGAAAGGACTAACGGTATTGGGTAAAATCAGTTTGCCGGATGCGAAAGCGAAAGGTAAAAAACCAACCCCCGTTGCGTCTTCTGATGATGCGAACGCAAAGAACAAAGCGAAGAAAAAACGCAAGCGTATACAAACACCGGGTAGTCCTTCTAATGGAGCTTCTCCGCAGCAGGGTCAAAGCAATGCTCAACCTGGAGCAAGACCGCCACATGTTGCAGGACAACCTAAACCTCCTGGTGCTGCCGGAAGAGGTCAGGGTGCAGCCAATCAGGGAAGAGGTCCGGGATCTCATACACCAAGACCAGGAGAACCTAAGCAACCGCTCACGGAAAAAGATATTCAGGATAAGATTAAGGCAACGATGGCCAAGCTTTCGGGTTCGAAGGCAAGTCCTGTAAGCCGTTCTAAATACCGTAAAGAAAAAAGAAATGCAGCTTCTGATGCCAATGACGATAGATTGTTGCAGGAACAGGAAGATGCGAAAACATTGAAGGTAACAGAATTTATTTCTGCGAACGATTTGGCTTCGTTGATGGATGTTTCTGTCACGCAAATCATTTCTACTTGTATGAGCTTGGGAATGTTTGTTTCCATCAATCAACGGTTGGATGCAGAAGCCATAACGATCATTGCAGATGAATTTGGTTATGGAGTTCAATTTCTGACTGCCGGTGAAGAAAACGAAGAAGAAGTAGAAACTCAAGAAGATCCTGCCAAACTTCAACCTCGTGCACCGATTGTAACCATTATGGGTCACGTCGATCACGGTAAAACGTCATTGCTTGATTACATTAGAAAATCAAAAGTTGTACAAGGCGAAGCCGGTGGTATTACACAGCACATTGGTGCATACGATGTAATGACTGACTCCGGTAAGCGTATTACCTTCCTTGATACTCCGGGTCACGAAGCTTTTACAGCGATGCGTGCAAGGGGTGCAAAAATCACAGACGTCGTTATCATTGTGGTAGCAGCCGATGATAGCGTAATGCCTCAAACCAAAGAAGCCATCAACCATGCGAAGATTGCTGGAGTGCCGATCGTTATTGCCATCAACAAGATTGATAAACCTGCGGCTAACCCTGATAAAATCAAGGAAGAGTTATCGAAAGAAAATGTATTGGTAGAAGATTGGGGTGGTAAATATCAGGTGGAATTGATCTCTGCGAAAAGTGGTAAAGGTATTCCTGAGTTGTTGGAGAAAGTGTTGCTGGAAGCAGAGATCCTTGATTTGAAAGCAAACCCGGATAAAAATGCGGTAGGTACCATTATCGAAGCATCATTGGACAAGGGTAGAGGTTATGTCACTACATTGATGGTGCAAAGTGGAACGCTTGAAGTGGGAGATGTGTTGCTAGCGGGACCTTACTTCGGTAAAGTGAAAGCGATGCTTGATCACAGAGGCCAGCGTGTACAGAAGGCAACACCTTCCACACCGGTACAAGTATTAGGATTACCGGGCGCTCCGCAAGCAGGAGAAAAATGCCAGGTGATGGATACAGAACGTGAAGCACGTGAAATTGCGACTAAGCGTGAGCAGTTGGTGCGTGAACAAACGATTCGTACGAAGAAACATATTACGTTGGATGAGATTGGCCGTCGTTTGGCGATTGGTAATTTCAAGGAATTGAATGTGATCGTAAAAGGAGATTTCGATGGTTCGGTAGAAGCGTTGTCTGATTCCTTGCTTAAACTTTCTACAGAGGAAATCCAAGTGCGTATCATACACAAAGGTGTCGGACAAATTTCTGAATCTGACGTCTTGTTGGCTTCTGCGTCAGATGCCATTGTGATTGCCTTCCAGGTACGACCTTCAGTAGGTGCAAGAAAACTGGCAGAGCAGGAACAAATAGAAATCAGGATGTACTCTATCATCTATAACGCCATCAACGACGTAAAAGATGCGATGGAAGGTATGTTGGAACCGAAGGTAGAAGAAGTTATTTTAGGTAACATCGAAGTGCGTGAAGTCTTCAAAATAACAAAAGTGGGAACTGTTGCAGGTTGTTATGTGACAGATGGTCACGTGAAACGCAACAGTTCTGTTCGGTTGATTCGTGATGGCATTGTAGTTCACACTGGTGCTATCGACGCACTGAAACGTTTTAAAGACGATGTGGCAGAAGTGAAGTCTGGTTATGAATGCGGATTGAGCCTGAAAAAATTCAACGACATAGAAGTTGGAGATACCATCGAAGCATACGAAACTAAAGAAGTGAAACGATCATTGTAATAACAGAACCGTATAATCGACTTATCAAAGCCACTCTGCTCTTAGCAGGGTGGCTTTTGTTTTATTGTGAAGACTCGGTTGGTATAGACAACGAAAGTGCTGATGGATACAATGAATAGGTATGTCTAGTTTAACAGATGTGCCTGAAAATTAAGCGGTATATTATTAAAAAAAGATGAAGACACTGAAATTCGAACGATTAACGATTCTCCTTCACGTACTGGCGTGGGCTATTTTGTTTTTCTTTCCATTCTTCGGACGAGATACCTTCTCCCTGCACTTTATTATCAAGTCAGCTTTTCACATTGCTGTACTTGCTTCTTTTTTTTATTTGAACATGTTTATATTGATTCCTAACTATCTTTTTCAAAAAAAGATAGGGATATATGTATGCACTGTACTTATTGGTATTGTGCTTGTCATGTGTATATACTTGCTGTTTGATCAGTGGTGGATGGAGATATCGGATAATTATACTGCACTGAAACCAAATCGTTCCAGACTTTCTTCGCCAGGCCGGCAAAGAACACCGCGCAGCATAGGTTTCAGAATGATATTTCCTTTGATCTCTTCCCTTATGGTTTTTGGCATCAGTACCAGTTTGCGTACCATCAACGAGTATTTGAAAAAGGAAAAACTGCAAAAAGAAACAGCCAACGAAAAATTAAATTCTGAATTGGCTTTCTTAAAATCACAGATCAATCCTCATTTCTTATTTAACACATTAAATAATTTATATAGCCTGGCACATTCCCGCTCCTCAAATACAGCCAATGCGATCATGAAACTATCGGAGCTCATGCGTTACATGCTGGAAGATACGGCAGGGAAAAAAATGCAATTGTACAGAGAATTAGAGTATATTAAAAATTACCTTGAGCTGCAACGTCTGCGAATCGATGAATCAGTAAAAGTAGAATTGTTGATAGAAGGAGATTTTACCAATAAAACGATTGAACCGTTGTTGCTCATTCCGTTCATTGAAAATGCTTTTAAACATGGTATTTCTTACCAGGAAAATTCTTTTATTCGTGTCGAACTCATTTCAAATGATCATCAGCTGATTTTAAAAGTAGAAAATTCAGTTTCTTCTCAAAAAGCAGAAAAGGATGATGTTTCAGGAATAGGTTTGAAAAATGTAAGGAAAAGGCTTGAGCTGCTTTATGCCGGTATGCATCACCTGACCATTCAACAAAATGAAAACAGGTATTTTGTTAACCTTATTATAGATCTATGAAAATTAAATGTCTCGCAATCGATGATGAACCGCTGGCTTTAGGTCTAGTAAGCGATTACATTTCACAGATTCCTTTTTTGGAATTGGTTGGCTCATACACCAGCGCATTAGATGCCTTGCAAGTGATGCAGACAGAAAAAATCGATTTGATTTTTTTGGACATTAGGATGCCTGACCTCTCGGGTTTTCAATTTCTGAATACATTGGTAGAACAGCCTTTAGTTATTCTGACTACCGCATACAACCAATATGGTCCGGAAAGCTATGAGTTTGAGATCACCGACTATTTGTTAAAACCGATTTCCTTTGAAAAATTCTTAAAGGCTGCTAATAAAGCGAAGGAAGTTTTTGAAGAAAAAAGTAAGAGGCAATCCGATCGTATCATCAGCGATGATAAAGATTATATCTTCGTCAATTCAGAATACAAACTGATCAAAATAAAAATCAAGGATATTCAATTCATTGAAGGATTGAAAGATTACATTAAAATACATGTGGAAGGATTTGAACGGCCCGTATTGACGATCATGCGAATCAAGACGTTTGAAGAGAAACTGCCTCACATGGATTTTGTGCGTGTGCACCGGTCATTTCTCTTGAACATACATAAAATAGAGTCGATCCAGCGAAGTGTTGTTACGATCGGTAAACATGAAATACCGGTTGGACTTTCTTACGCTGATCCTTTTTTCAAATTGGTAGAAGATAAAAATTGGAAATGATCAATGCATTGAAAAAATAAAAAAGGGACAACTTATGTTGTCCCTTTTTTATTTAAGTGCTATGTAATTATTCCTGAACGCTGAAAGGGAAGAATTCCCAAAGGTCGTTGTATATGGTATTACCGTTTTTACCACCTATCACAAATCCTCGTGTCCCATTATTGATAGAAACTCCTGAAGCGCCAGTTCGTATAGCCCCTTCAAAGTTTCCTTTTTGTACCCATTGTCCCAATCCTCCTGGAGCATTATCTGTTATATACTCCCAAGTAGTATTCACCGGTGAGGTGTAAGTGCCTGTTGTAAGATATCCTCTGTCGTTGAGTGCAAAAGCAGCAGCCCCGTAACGTTTGAGGTCATAACCATTTTCCAATGAGGCTTTTTGAACCCAACCATTCGGGAAGCCTGTGCTTGTATTAATCGTTGTATCGTATGCATAGAAATCTTTTTGATACAGAGTACTAGCACCGGTACTTATTCCAGTACCTACATAAGCTCTCTTATTGGCAACAAAAGCTAGGGCAGACATTCTTGGATTTCCAGGGAAACCTGCAATCTGAGACCACGTGTCAGAAGATGGATCGTATTTGTAAAAATCATTACGAGGTCCGTTGTCGTAACCTGTTCCCACATAACCATAATTACCCATGCTGAATGCAACAGCTCCATATCGGCCCAAAGGAGGATGTGATAGTGCAGGCGTTGCAGTTCCAAAATCTGCTTTTTGAGTCCAGCTGTTGGCAGCAGGATCGAACTCGTAAAAGTCTTTGAATAGGTTGATTCCATCGTAACCTAAGCCGACGTAGCCTTTCCCTGACGATTCAATGCTGAATCCAATGGCTTCACTTCTTCCTGGTCCTAACGGATTATTAGGAACATCATTTAATTGGGTCCAGAAACCAGTAGCCGGATTGTATTGCCAAAAATCACTATACCTAAAGGTACCACTAAACCCAGTACCATAATATACATTACCGCCGATGCCAAATGCTACGGCATTGCTTCTGTTTCCACCGCCAAAAGCATTATTGAATACCCAGTCTCCTATTGTAGGTGCAGGGCTGCTGCTTTTTGTACAGCTTTGTAAAGCACTAATTGTTGCTATTAAAAGAGCAAAGCTTAATGTCTTTATTACATTATGTTTTATCATTGTTTTGGTTTTAAAATTAAAATAAGGTGACATAAAGTTTAAGAATAATTGTATAAGAAGAATATTTGTTATCGAGTACTAGTCTTTCAGTACGGTTGCCTGACAGTGATCGTGGAGAGGTTAAAATCAATGCAGCTTCATCGAAATAATTTACCTTCAATTGGTTGGTTACAAAATCAGTGATATTAAATTGATAATAGGTACTGAGATTGCTTTCATAATCAACGTGGGGAGAAGCTATTTGAGGAATGCTAGTGCCCTGATAAGAAATAACCGTGCCCGGTACATTCGTGTAATTGGTTTGATAAAGCACCAAGTCTGTCGGTAGTTTAAAAAACAGATTGTATGTAAGCGGTTTCGGATGTATTTCTAATATAGCACGATTTATCGCAAAATTAGGATAGGTGCTGTGAATCATATTGAGGTACGGAAACTTTATCTTGCTCATCAACTCCACGCCAGTCATAACGTAGGATTCATTGTTGGTTTGAGTAGCGGGGATCTCCTGATAGGCAAATTTAAGTGGAGACAAGTTTGTACCGCTACGATCGTTCTTCAAACGGTTGTAGAACAAATCTACATTGGGGGTATGTTTGAACGTATAAGATTGACCGATATCAGGTGTGTTGCTGTCGTGGTAATAGAGTTGAAGGGTGGGGGTATAGGCGTAACCGTAGATGCAAGTATTTCCTGTACCTGGCATAAGCGTCATCCCTTTAAAGAATGTTTTAAAGGCATCGTTGGTTGCTACACGATTGTCTTTGTTATAAGCCATCTGTAAAAACTCATTCCCTAGGGCATCCATGCGGATTCTCAAGGTTGTATTGTAATTAGTGGCCGTGTATTTAGGATTAAATGTAGCCAGAGGGGTAGGATCGTAAGCGAAGGACTGTCCGTTGTATATGTAACCTGTACC
>DATHPB010000195.1:0-2885 GCA_035484295.1 Cytophagaceae bacterium | reverse complement strand
CATCTGACGCCAGTAGTCGCCACCATTCGGATCTTTATCACTCGGCCCGTATACTTTTTTCAGACCGTTCGCTGGATTACCCGTTTTATAATCGACAACTTCTACCTTATTATTTTCATGTCGCTCCATCTTATCGATCATCCCTGTTACTGGTACTGCTTCAATTTCAATGTTGTCAAAGCGCTGTTCTATAATGATGTCGCGGCTTTGCTGTTTCCATGTCTCAATGTTTTGATCGTAATTTTCAGACAATACCTTTCTACCATGTTCGAGCATATTCTCAAACTGGTCCTTAGTAAAATGCGAATGGTACTTATTCATTCCTTTTTCAAAAAACAACAACAACACTTCTTTCGACGGATTGTTTTTTTCAGGATCTGCTAATAATTCTTCAAAATAATATTGCATGGCTAGGTGCATCGCACTACCGAAACCTGAATAAGAATTCCTGGAAGAAGGAACTCTTAAAATATTTTCAAAGTAAAAAGAGATCGGACAAGTTAAATATTTATTCAAGTGCGTCACACTCAACTTATAGCCTTCCAAATCATGTTTGATTTTTTCGATATCCATCACTTCCAATTTTACCTGACTGTTGTTTTTCAGGTTACTATTGAGTCGGTACAAAGCTACTTCGTCTTCGTCCCCTTCTTTGATTTCTTGAAAACCAGTAGTCTCTCTGATCTCTGCAATAAATTGCGAAGCCTGGGTTTCCTTGCCTTTGCTGTCTTCTATTGCATAACTGATGTTCAGTTTTTTTATGGCACGTGTCATAGCAACGTAAAACAAACGGCGTTCTTCCTCTATGTCTTCATGATCGTTATCATCAGACAGTAACGTAGGTGGGAAAACATACCCTTTGTTTTGTTGTCTGCTCTTTTCCCAATTGTTTTGTGTACCGCCAATCAAATATACCGTATCAAATTCCAATCCTTTAGAAGCATGTGCTGTGAGGAAGTGCACACCCTTGTTGGAAACAGTTGACTTATATAGTGGTAAAGTCAAGCTGTAACGGTCCATGGCATTCAACGTATGGAAAAAATCCTTTACCGCATAATTCTTTTGTTTGTCTGAGTCTTCTTTCAACAAGTCAAAAAACGAACTCAATACTTGCATGTTCCAGTTATGGTCTTTCCCTTTTAACAATTCCTTCATCATACCCGATTCATTGAGAATGATTTCAAACAATATTTGCGGTGTGTTGACATGATATTGCTTGACCCAGTTTTCAATCAAAACGGACAAACGGGAAACTGCTGCCACATCGGATACACGGATGTCACTTAAATCTTTAGTGTTAGCAATGATGCTGCGAATAGATTTTTCATAGTTGGCTACTGTTGTGATTTTTGCCGCATCCAAAGCCGTGATGTGAAAAACCGGATAGTGTAATATTTTAAATAATTCATTGTCGGATGCGTAAGGTTTTTCTGCTTCCTCGTAAACATATTTTAAAATAGAAAGTAATTGCTTGATAAAAGGCACTTGTAATACATCAATGGCTTTCTTCAAGTTGAGGGGGATGTTTTTCTGTTCCAATGCACTCACCATGCGTTCAACGACAGCATGCGAACGATAGATCACTGCTACATTGGAAAGATCTCCGATCGCATGATACAATTCTTCCAGCTCTTTTATAACAGAGGCTTCTTCATGAAATACATTTCTATATTCTCTCACTTCCGGAAGATCGGGTAATGTAGCAATGCCTTCTGCAGAAGCGACAAGGTTTTTATCCAGTCCGGGCAAACGATCAATCAAACGTTCTTTGTTACATTCTATCAATACTTTTGCTGCGTCCAGTATTTTTTGTGTAGAACGGTAATTACTCTTCATCACAATTCGCTGCAAGGCTTTATTGTATTGGTCTACATAACTTACAATATTTTTCATGCTGGCCCCTTGAAAGCGATAAATCGATTGATCGTCGTCTCCAACTACAAAAATATTCGGAGCATCGTCGTAAGAAGAAAGCTGGTTCAAGATTTCATTCTGAGCGTTGCTGGTATCCTGGTATTCGTCAACAAGTATGTATTGAAAGCGTTCCTGGTAATTGTACAACAGATCTTTATATGATTTAAACGCATTCAACACCCATAAAATCATGTCGTTAAAATCGTAACGACCTTTTTGCAGCAACATGTGCTGATAAGCTTCGTAATAGCTGGAAGCCTCGACCAGCTTAGCCATCTTCTGTTCTTCTTCCTGGATTAGTTTTACCTTTAGTTCTCCTTTGGTGTACCCCTTTCCGCTTTTCTTGTAAATGTATTTTTCATCTAGAGGAAGTCCTTGTATGTATTCCTTTGCAGCGCACTCAATACCTTCGTGCGTGAGGTATTCTTTTTTCATGGTATCGAACAATTGCTTTAGACTCTTGATCGCATACTTCTCCGCATCTTCCTTCAATTCGCGGATGATGCTGGTAGTGGGAATTTTTCTGTACAACTCCTGATAATACTGCATGGTTTCCAGTTCGGAGACCGGTTGTAATTCTCCTTTGCTGAAATAGTGCCTGTTGTAAGTGATGACTTCATTGCAAAACGAATGAAACGTATGTATGCTCACTTTGTAAGCCATGGGTCCCATGAACTTCAGTAAACGATTGCGCATGGCTATGGTACCCGCATCAGTAAAGGTCAAACATAGGATGTTGGATGGATTGACCTGTAAGTCCGTGTTGGACAAGAGTTGTCCGATGCGTGCAGAAAGTACTTGTGTCTTACCGGTGCCAGGACCTGCAAGAACCAACACAGGACCATAAGTAGTCTCCACCGCTTCCCTCTGTTCCGGATTGAGTTTCGACAAAATAGCGGTGAAAATTTGTTCGTTGTATTGTTTGGCTTGCATAGCGAGAGATCAGGCAATAATTAGGGTAATTTCTTGCT
>DATHPB010000194.1:0-3397 GCA_035484295.1 Cytophagaceae bacterium | reverse complement strand
AAAATCGTTGAAGTACCGATCATTTTCAGAGACCGTACCAAAGGAACATCGAAAATGTCCACCGGCATTTTTACAGAAGCATTCTGGGGGGTGTTGAAAATGAAAATACAAAGCCTGTTCAAATCATACCATTGATTGTGGTAGTGATGAATGGATCAAAAAATAATACAAGTAAAAAGGAGGTCATTGACCTCCTTTTTACTTGTCAACTGTTATTTATTTTTCTTCTTAAGATCTTCAGCTGCTGTACCTTTTTTCTCGTCAGGTTTGCATACGGCACAAGATGAATAACCTTGTTTCTTCGCTTCACTTACTTCCACTCCCTTCTTTCCAGAACTAACTGCTGAACAATTTTTCATGTGGTACTTCTTACCTCCATTTGTTACATATACCGTCTGTGCTTGTGAAGAAAAGTGAATGGAGAGATAAAACAGTGTAAAGAAAATAATACGGAATAAAGGATTTCTTTTCATGAACAAGTTGGTTTAAGGTTACAATTTTCCCTTACGGAAAACAGTTGCCCAAGTTACACGGATATCTTTCCTGTTTTAGAGATTTAATTAAACTTCACCGACTTTGCCGGATTGATCTGTGAAACCATAATTACGGGCAACAACTGAATCAGCATGAGCAAAGTCGCATACACTGCATTCAGTACAATGAACATGAACCACGTCCAGGCAATGGGTACACTGCTCATGTAATAGGTATCGGGATCCAAAGGCATCAGCTTGAATTGATATTGTAACCAACAAAGCAAGAAACCTATGCTGTTTCCAAATAACAATCCTTTAAAGACAAGATAGGCCCCGTTCAGTAAAAAAATCCGACGTACCTGGTAATTGCGAGCACCCAATGCCTTGAGCAAACCAATCATAGACGTACGTTCCATGATCATGATCAATAAGGTAGCTACCATCACAAAGGTTCCCACACCTATAATCAAGACAAGAAACACCAGCACATTTCTATCTAGCAACATCATCCAGTCGAAGATCTGCATGTAGCGTTCTTTAACTGTCATGTAAGCCAGGTCATAGTCCAGGTTTTCCTCCACAGACGCTGCGGTGCTGTCCAGCTGAGAAAAATCATTGACAGTAATTTCGTAGCTGCCAGCAATGCTGTCCGACAGGTTGTATAAGCGTCTGATCAAACGGGCATCGCCCATGATCATGTGATCGTCAAATTCTTCCAAACCTGTTTCATAGATACCACTCACCTGCACCTTACGAAACCGCGGACTTTCTTGCACAAAGCACAACAAAATTGTATCGTTTAACTTGGTATGGAGGTTATCCGCAATCTTACGGCTGATCATCACTTCTTTTGAATAGGCCGTATCTGAAAACGCCGGTGTTCTGCCTTCCACTATATTCTTATTGAACAATTCCCAGTTGTAGTTCTTTTCCACTCCCTTCAGAATGACACCTACAATTTCATTATTGGATTTGATCAATCCGGGTTTGTGTATTATGGGTTGCACAGCTTGTACGCCGTATACCGAATCCGGATGCAGGTAGATATACCTGTTTTTATTAAAAGGAGATTCTTCAAACGAACGATTCAGATCGAACTTCGTCACCATGATATGGCCACTCAAACCGTAGATCTTATTTTCAATCTCACTCTTAAATCCTTCTAAAATGGAGCAAGACAAAATGCTGATCACCATGCCTAACGCAATAATGCCTACCGCTATATTGGAAACCAAAGAAGAAAAAGAACCTCGAAGTCCCGAGCGTATCCTTTGCGATATAAAATAATATACCTTCAAATTGTTTACCTTTGGTGATAAGTGTAATTTATCCCCTAAAATAGGAACATGTTTAGCAAATTCATAGCACTGCTCTTTTCTTCTTTTCTTATCCTGCTATCCATTGGTAATTGTGCTCCTCAATTACCGACAGCAAGTGCTCATGGCTCTATTGTAACAGACAAGCAACCGCTTGTTGTAGGCGCAGCTCAACTCTCTGCCTACCTTCATATCCTGGAAGATAAAAAAATAGGGTTGGTTGTGAACAACACTTCAGTGGTAAATAAAACTCACCTGCTGGATACTTTGCTGCTCTCAGGCATTGATGTTGTGAAGATCTTTGCACCAGAGCACGGCTTCAGAGGTAATGCAGACAACGGCGAACAGGTGAAAGACGAAGTAGATCCTGCAACAGGACTTCCCATTTATTCTTTGCATGGAAAAAATAAAAAACCAACGGCAGAACAATTGAAAGGTCTTGACATTCTGGTGTTCGACATGCAAGATATAGGTGTTCGTTTTTATACGTATTACTGCACGATGTTTTACGTCATGCAAGCTGCTGCAGAAAACAACGTGGCAGTGCTCATCCTCGACAGGCCCAATCCGAATGGACATTATGTAGACGGTCCCGTACTAGATACCGTCACCTGCCGGTCCTTTGTGGGCCTGCTCCCACTTCCTATCGTTCACGGATTAACGTTAGGTGAAATGGCACAAATGATCAATGGAGAAGAATGGTTAGGCAAAAACAAAAAATGCAACATCAAGATTATTCCTGTTTTAAACTATACACACACCACTTCTTATTCCTTGCCCATCCGACCTTCACCTAACATGCCCAATGATCTGGCCATACAACTCTATCCTTCTGTCTGTTTGTTTGAAGGAACCAAGATGAGCATGGGACGCGGAACGTATTTTCCTTTTCAGGTAGTCGGATACCCGGACAGTGCGTTCGGAAGTTTTACGTTTACTCCTGTCAGTATTGTTGGCATGTCCAAAGAACCTCCTTATAAAAATCAAAAGTGTTATGGTATAGATCTAAGAACGGTAAAACCCAACGGTTTTACAATGAAATACCTCCTGGACATGTACCAAAAAGATCCTGATAAAACTACCTTCTTCATTTCCTTCTTTGAAAAACTGATTGGCAATAAACAAGTCCGAGGCATGATTGAACGGGGTGATTCAGAAGCAACCATACGCGCTTCCTGGCAAAACGAATTGGACGTCTACAAAACGATGAGAAAGAAATACCTTCTATATACCGACTTTGAATAAGTGCCGATGAACAAAAAAGACTTACGCATTATCTACTTAGGTACACCAGACTTTGCCGTTCCGGGACTAGAGCTGCTGGTGAAAGAAGGATACAACGTGGTTGCTGTCATCACTGCTCCAGATAAACCGGCCGGCAGAGGATTGACGTTGCAGTATTCGGATGTAAAAAAAGCCGCACTGGATTGGAACATTCCTGTTTTACAACCGGAGAAATTAAAGGATCCAGCATTCATAGAAGAATTAAAATCGTATAAGGCCAATTTACAGATCGTCGTCGCTTTTCGCATGTTACCAGAAGCGGTATGGGACATGCCCGAGATCGGGACATTCAACCTGCATGGTTCTTTACTTCCTCAATAC
>DATHPB010000193.1:0-8710 GCA_035484295.1 Cytophagaceae bacterium | reverse complement strand
TGCAAGAATCAAAACGCATCAATAAATTCATCCGTGAATCTGGATTCTGTTCCCGCAGAGAAGCCGACAAGCTAATCGAAACAGGACGTGTGACGATCAATGGAAAATTACCGGAAGTGGGAACCAAGGTTACGCCTTCAGATGAGGTACGTGTGGACGGCAAATTGATCCAGGCAACCGAACCTTCTACCTACATTGCTTTTCATAAACCTGTCGGCATCACCTGCACAACAGAACTGGATATCAAAGGTAACATCATCCAGTATATCAATCATCCTCAACGCATCTTCCCTATAGGCCGTCTGGACAAACCTTCAGAAGGTTTGATTTTTTTAACCAACGATGGAGACATCGTGAATAAAATTTTGCGTGCAGGAAATAACCATGAAAAAGAGTACCTCGTAACCGTCGATCGTCCGATTACGGCAGACTTCCTTTCACAAATGGGCAATGGCATTCCAATCTTGGATACCACCACCCAAAAATGTTTGGTGATGAAAGAAAGTACCTATGTATTCCGAATTATATTGACACAGGGATTGAATCGACAAATTCGTCGCATGTGCGATTACCTTGGTTATAGCGTCACTAAACTTAAGCGTGTACGCATCATGAACGTTACATTGGATGATATTCCCGTGGGAAAATGGCGAAACCTGACAAGAGCAGAAATAGCAGAGATCAATCGAATGGTGGCATCCTCCAGCAAAACAGAGGAAGCTTCATATTTCGAATTGGAAGAGGAATGATTGAAGCAATCGTTGTATTCCAATCACTAACAAAAAAGTCCCGGTCTTCAATAGAAGACCGGGACTTTTCAATTTATAGTAAGTAACGTTTACGCGTAATTGTTGAGCATTACCGGCATCACCAACATCAAGAGGTCTTCACTTTCCTGTTTATCAGCAGGTGTCAAGATCCCAGCCCTATTAGGAGCAGACAATTGCAATTCCACACTTTCACAATCGAGGTTGTTCAGCATCTCCAGTAAGAAACGGGCATTGAATCCGATCTCCATATCTTCGCCTTGGTAGTCGCAAGCCAAACGTTCGTTTGCTTCATTAGAGAAATCAAGGTCTTCCGCAGAGATTTGCAATTCACTACCTGCTATTTTCAAACGTACCTGGTGTGTCGTTTTGTTGGCATAGATAGAAATCCTTCTCAACGAGTTAAAGAAATCGTTTTTAGAGATGATCAATTTATTAGGGTTGTTCATCGGAATAGCATTCTCATAATCAGGAAAACGCTCATCGATCAAACGACAAATCATTTTAAGGTTACCAAAACTAAAGAAGGCGTTAGATGCATTGAACTCCAGTTTCACCATGCTTCTGTCCGTAGGAATAGAGGACTTGATCAGATTCAATGCTTTTTTAGGAATGATGATGTTATTCGCCATATCAGACGCTACATCTACTCGTCTGAATTTCACCAAGCGATGTCCGTCCGTAGCAACAAACGTTACGTTCGTTTCGGACAACAATAGGTAAACACCTGTCATCGCAGGTTTCAACTCGTCGTTGCTTGCAGCAAACAATGTGCTGGAGATGGCTCTGTTCAATACATCCGCCGGCATTTCTACAGAGTAACCGTTTTTCACGGCTGGAACTTTTGGAAAGTCTGTCGCATTTTCACCGGACAGTCTGTAACGACCGTTGTCTGAACTGATTTCAATGCTGTATGTTTCTTCGTCGATAGAGAAGGTTACCGGTTGTTCAGGTAAGTTCTTCAATGTATCCAACAATATTTTAGCGGGTACAGCTATGCTTCCTTTTTTCTTGGCATCAACAGGAATCTCTGTGATCATGGAAGTCTGAAGATCAGATGCGGAAACCGTCAACAAACCTTCCGTTACTTCGAACAAGAAATTTTCCAAGATAGGCACTACGGGGTTGGTAGTGATAACTCCGTTTACAGAGTTCAAATGCTTAAGCAATGTGCTAGATGATACTACGAATCTCATGATCAATAAATGGATATGAAAAATTTACGTATTAAAATTAAGTAAATTTCACTTAATTTTAATACGTATGTCTCCTTTATTTCTTCACAAAATATGCCTTTTTGACCAACAACGGGAATAAACGTTGTGTCTTCATGAGCGCCCATTCATTACTTGGTCTGATCAAAACCAGTGCAAAGCCTGAATCCTTGTTTAATCGATATATATCAAGCGATCTGGAAGCCTGTGCATCCAATAATCTGACATCCAATTGTGCAATCAGGTCTATTTTGTTTACTGACTTAATCGAATCGGCCTTAGACAGTGTGAGGTACTTATCCACACTAAGTTGTTCATAATGTCTTAAGTACGTGTACAACTTTGTGGAATCTAATACAGGAACGTCTATAACCTGATAATCTCCGTTGATAAAGCTGAGGATAAACGACTCAGTCGGTTTACCGGTATAGTTTAATTGTATAGATTGTATCGTTCTGTCTGAACCAGCTATTACTGTTTTCTTTCTCCACTCTCCTGCATCCAGTTTAAAAATATTGGAAATGTCTCCGGTAAAACCCGGAACAAAAGCTACGTATGTTTCTTTACCTAACACAGATGAACGGTAATACGAACTGTTGGGGTCATTGGGATTGCTTACCACACTGAAGGATCCCATACCTTCCGCACTTTTCCAACGAATCTCAATGCCGTTTAAATTGAAAAGCGAATCTGCTTGCGCAACAAATTCTTTAGACAATATTCTTTTCACTTTCAATCTGGAGAGACCCGTTTGTATCAATGCCAGAAACTGATCTTTCACAGGGTAGGTATTATCAATATACCATTCCTCCCCTGTCTTGGTTGGCTTCAATTCGTGTTGAATTCCTTTATAGCTGAAATCTAATTTATCCAAACCTGCCAAACCATCTATCAATGCGATGTCCGGAAATGCCTGTCTCTTTTCTTTCAGCATGGGCAATAGGTAAGCAGCGGATGTCATAAACACCAACAGTAGAAAAAGAGAGCTGAGTATTTTTATTCTTTTAATTTGATCCATTCCCAAATTTGCTATAACGTTTTTTGCGGATAGCATACAATGCTATCCCTATAGACACTATCAATAAAGCCGGAAACACCAAATTAACAACTTGCCAGTACAAACGTTCTTCCTGTGCCTTGAATTTATTCAAAGGACGCAATACGATGTCTTTACCACGTACCATGATAAGCGGTTGTCCCGTCAGATAATCCAAGCTGTTCAACAAAAAATCACTGTTTGAAAATTGTGTGCGCGTGTATTTGTCATACCCCAAAGGCAAGGGTTGTTTAGAAGCAGGATCCCAATCGTTGATCATGAGATCGCCGTCCGCCACTACCAACACTTTACCCGGTTTCACAGCATCAGGAACGACTGTTTTTCCTGATACCGGAGACGGTCTGTTTTTATACAACGATGTAAACTGTCCTTCCATTAAATTGGCAATGATCAAACCGCTTTGATGAAATTTTTCCGGTGTAGCATCTTTGCGCAATGCATCCAGGTCGATCTCCAAAGGAGCAGCAACAGTACGTGCATTACTGGATGAAAACACCAATGGATATTTGTTGACGCCATTTGTTTTTACGGTATCGATATAGGAAGAGAACTTACCATATACAGCATCCAAGTTTTTAACAATCGGATGTTTGGAAAAATTATAGAACAAAGGATAATAAGGAAAATTCAGCAACTGCGTTTCTCCATTCATACCTGTTTGCACCGGAATGATTCCGCATTGCAAGTCTTGTACGAGTCCCGTATTGACGCGCACACCGTATTTAAACAATTGATCGTCCAGATTTAAATCACGAATCACAGCGAAGGTTTCTCCGTTCTTCAAACTGTCCTGACGCACCTCCAGCGGATCGATCAGGTACAATAGGCTTCCGCCTTTCATCAGGTATTGATCTAAAATGAATTTCTCTTGCTCGGAAAATTTAGTCTGAGGTTGCGCCACCACGACAGCCTTGAAACGGGACAAAGCGGTGTCTTTGCTTAAATCTAAGCGGTGTATAGAATAGTAATTGCCAATGGTACGAATAAAGGAAGAAGCATCTCGTTCTCCCAATTCACCATGGCCTTCTATGAAGGCAATGTCTACGAAATCTTCTGAAGAAAGCTTACGCAATGCCTGCAGCAATTCAAACTCCACACTTTCTACCGCCTGATTTACATACGTGGCAGGATCTGAGAAGCGAACACCTTTGATGAACTGTACCGGTACTTCTCTTTCCTTATAAATCACGATGGCACCAGGGAAAATACGAACTTGTTCTTTTTTCCCGCCTTCCTCTTTTTGATACACCATCGGCTGCACGCCTTTTTGCATGAGCAAACTCATCTGGCGTTCGCGAATGTTTTCATCTGTCTCCGCAGAAGGATCTATAAAACGATAGCTCAATTCACTTCCACTGTACACTTTGAATTGCTCCAGTTTATCTTCAATCGCACGACGCAGCCTTTCGTAATCAGGATCAAGTTTTCCCGTCAAATAGATTTCCACTGTAATAGGATCGTCCAATTTAGACAACATTTCTTTGGCCTGAGGTGAAACCGAGTAACGCTTGTCTTCTGTAAAGTCGAGTCGAAAAAAGTAAACAGCCACCAGTGCATTCAATAAAACCATAATGCCCAGAATCAAAGAGAATTCGAGTAAGTCCAGCGACTTTTTACGGCGAGGGAAATTAAAGTTTACCATTGTCTGCTTCCCAGTTTTAATTTACTCAATGACAACATCACCACAATGATACTCAAGCAGTACACAATGTTTCTTGCATCAGCCACTCCTTTACTTAAAGCCCTGTAATGGTAGTCCAGACTGAACAAATCGATGGTATAACCAGCATTGTCCCATAATGACAGCAAGGCCAAACGATGAACACCATCGTATAGAACATAGCAGATCAGAAGCGAAGTAATGAACGCTACAATTTGATTGGTTGACAGCAAAGAAGAAAAGATACCGACAGCGACAAACACAGCACCTACCAACAACAAACCGATGTATGAACTGAACACAGCAGCGCTATCAATGTTGCCGACCGGATTTCCTAATCTGTAAACAGAATAATAATAAATCAACGTGGGAAGCAAAGCAAACAACACCAGCAAGAGTCCTGCAAGGTATTTGCCAATGATTAGGTCCCAATCGGTAATGGGTTGCGTCAACAGCAATTCTAATGTTCCGTCTTTCTTTTCTTCTGCAAAGGAACGCATTGTGATCGCCGGTACTAAGAACAAAAAAGCAATCGGACCGAAAGAAAACAAACTGTCCAACTCGGAAAATCCATAATCCAATACGCTGCTTTCCGGGAATACCCAAGTGTATAAACCAATGAAAGTTAGGAACACAAGGATCACCAAGTAAGCAATCAAACTATTGATAAAATGAAAGAACTCCTTTTTTAATATGGTTAACATGTTCTTTTAATTAATCGTCAACATTCGGAAAATGCTTTCTAAATTTTGTTCTATTTGTTTCATTTCCGCCAACTGATGATCTCGTTCACTGGCATAGCGCAAGATAGCTTCTTGCAAATTAGTACCCGGAGCATAAAAAATCAGGACAGATCCATCCGTTTGCAATTGTAAAGAAGAAACTCCTGGAATAGATTTTAAGAAGGTAATGTCTATTGCACCATTGAAACGAACATACAGACATGATACGTCATTCAGCTTTAACAATTCTTGTACAGACGAATTGGCTACCAGTTTGCCTTTATTAATGATGATCACCTGATCACAGATGGCTTCAACTTCCTGCAATATGTGCGAAGAAAAGATAACTGTTTTATCTTTTCCTAATTCCTTGATGAGCTTTCTAATTTCTATGATTTGATTCGGATCCAAACCTGTTGTTGGTTCGTCCAAGATCAATACTTCAGGGTTGTGCAGCAAGGTTTGCGCAATTCCCACACGTTGACGATATCCTTTGGATAAAGCACCTATTTTTTTATTTTGTTCTGTCGTCAATCCGCACATGCCGACTACTTCCTTTACACGGGCTTCTCTTTGTCTACTCAGTTGATGCAAAGAAGCGACAAACTGCAAGTATTCATGCACATACATGTCAAGGTACAAAGGATTGTGCTCAGGAAGATAACCCACCCTCTTTTTTACTTCCAGTGGTTGTGCCACCACATCGTAACCGCAAACAGAAATACTTCCTGATGTTGGAGGAATAAAGCTCGTTACCATTTTCATAGTGGTAGACTTGCCTGCACCGTTAGGTCCTAAAAAACCGGTGACCATTCCTTTCACCGCAGAAAACGAAATGTGATCTACAGCTACCTGCTGTCCAAAAATCTTGGTTAACTCGTTTATCTCTACGGACACTTTAAACTTGTTTACAATTTGATAGCACAAAAGTGCGGATTAAAATTGAAAAAATCATTCTATAAATACGATTATAATCTGCGAAATTGCAAGTCTGATTTCCTATAAAATATCTATTTCATGCAGCATTAGTTATTTCTTCCTGCAAAAGGAAAATAATCCGGGCTCTGCGGGAGCAAATGGCATTAATGGAAAGCGTCCTTCAATAAAGAATACATTGGGGGATTCAATAAAAAAGCCCATGATAATCATGGGCTTTTTTATTGATATTGATGTCTCATTTTAAAACAAGTCCTTTGATAAAACAAACACATCAATCAGAAGAGTAAGTAAACAAACAATGACCCATTTTTTTTCTATTGCATCGTATTGATCCCATAAGTTTTCATAATATACCAAGGTTGCTAAGGTAAATGTGGAGCCAAACAAAATAATCAACGGTACGTTTTCTTCTGCAACAATCGGAAAATACAGCACAGCATTCAATAGTAAAAACAATGCCGAGATGAGTGCAAGCATTTCAAAGCTCTTTGTTTTTACAATTTCCCTTAATGCAAAAATCAGCATCCATATACCCAATGCACATCTTACGCCGATGCGCATGGAACCAATTGAACTTTCATTTTTCAGGTATAAATCCAACATGAGCGCAGTGGCCATGAGCAATAAAACAAGCGCTTTCTTTGAAGAAGCATAACAATACACATAATAGCCAATCAAAAGCAATAGAAAAACCATAGAGGCGGCGAACAACCAATAACTGTCCACTTCGGAGCCCAAGATAAAAGTCAGCAATTGAGGAACAATACTTCCTGCAACCAGTAAGGTTTCTATTTTACTATTTTCTACCGATGACTCTTTCATTTTAATAGCTCTTCTAATTTGGTCATCAACTCTTCACCCCTTAAATTTTTGGCAACAATGATTCCATTGGGGTCTACAACAACGGTAGCAGGAATACCCTCGATACCATAAAGTGCTACAACCGGTGAATTCCATTGCATCAAGTCCGAAACGTGTAACCAGTTCAACCCGTCTTTTTCTATTGCTTTGTCCCATGCATCTTCACTGCCGTCAAGAGAAACCCCCAATATTTCAAATCGATCACTCTTCATTTTTTTATAAAGCTTCACCATGTTAGGACTTTCTGCCCTGCAAGGTCCGCACCACGAAGCCCAGAAATCAATTACCACATACTTGCCTTTCAAAGAAGTCAAAGAAATTGATTTCCCATTTCTGTCATTTAATGTAAAATTAGGAGCAGGTGTTCCTATCGCTGCTTTATCTTTTTTTGTCTCTTCTTCTTTATATGCTTTCATCCGACTGATCTCCCCGATAAACAAGCGGGAATATTTGCTGTCCGGCATTTCCTTCCTGATACGCTCTGCCAAAGTGAACATGTAATCAAACTCTTTTTCAATACGCAAGTAATTAACCAAGCTATAAACCGTAAAGGACGGCATGATGGAATCAATGTAGGACTTTACAAACGCATCCGATTCGTCTTGCATATCGCGTAACAACGTAACATAATGCGTTGCAGAATCTTCAGTTTTCGGAGATTCCATGAACGTACGGTATTTTTTTACCCATTCTTCTTCATGGCTTCTTATAGCAAATAAATTGCGTTGAAAATTATAGTATTGATTATTCTCTTTCGAATCAGACGACTTAAATGTTTCCAGTACATTCTTCAAGTCTCCTTCAATGGTAGCCGTTTTACCAGGTATCAAAATCACAATAGCCATATTAGAAGTAGTATCCATCACACGATAGTAATCCGCTTCCGAATTGTGGATTTCAAACGTAGCGTCGCCTTTGTAATCCAATATGCTGTCAACGGTCAACCAGCTTTTATCTTTCAACTCCTGTATGACTAGCTTAGCACCTGTTGCCCCTGATAGTTTTAGTACCAATCTAGACGTTTCCTGTGTTTCTTCCGATCTTTTTTCAGAAGAACATGCCATCGCTAAACACAAACAAATAAACAGCAAAGGGCTGCGAAAGAAAATACTCATAAGACCAATTAATTATCAAGGAATTTATTCAATAAGGCCGTTGTTACCTTAGGGTCAGCCTTGCCTTTACTGGCTTTCATTACTTCACCAACAAACAATCCCATCAAACCTTTCTTACCGTTTTTATACTCGGTTACTTTCTCAGGATATTTAGCCAATACCTCTTGTACGATAGGTTCCAATTGACTGCTGTCACTTTCTTGTATGAGGTTCAACTCTTCAGCCACTTTCAACGGAGAACGGCCGTCCGCTTTCAACAGCTCTGGAAATATTTTCTGACTCGCTACAGAATAATTGACTTTCCCTGAATCAATCAACGTAATCAAATCAGCCAACACCGTTGTTGTAACTGGAAATTCGTTCATGTGCAAGGTT
>DATHPB010000192.1:0-2990 GCA_035484295.1 Cytophagaceae bacterium | reverse complement strand
AAAGAGAATAGAAGCTGCATTGAGTAAAGCACTTCCTGATCAGTGGAAAACACTTTACGGTGAAGTTACTTTTTCGGACGTTTCTTATAGTGTAGCATTGGCAAGAGGAAAACGAAATCAGTGGGTGATGAATGAAATAATGAATGACCCACTTCTTGACCTCAACTACTGGGAAGATTCAGAAGTCTGGACTATGTTGATTGATAAGGTGAAAAAATTAATGAAAGAGAGTACGTTGTAACCAATCAAAAAATCATGGTCGGAGAACACTTTCTCCAACCATGATTAATAGTTTTATTTTTTCTCTTCCGGTACTAACACATGGTTAACATCCATAGTAAAAGATTTAAAGCTCAACACTACCGAATCTTTGGAAGCGGATTTGATGTCTTTAGTATATTTTGTCCCTGACGCAGGTTCAAACTCCAAATGCCTTTGATCTTCTGATACAGACCACTTGCCCGATTCTTTCTTTGTACCTTCTGTGTAATTGTAAGAACCATCGCCATTGAGTTCGTATACAAATGGGCCAAATAACTCAGGATCTTGCGCAGCACCAGCCATGGTCAATCTTGCAACAGACCAAGAACCTTGTAATACATCTTTAGTAGTTTTGGAACAAGCGACCATAAATACGGTCAGACATGCTGCTGTTGTTACAATGAGGAGTTTTTTCATTTTGTTCGTGATTTTTTCCTTTGCTAATTAAGCACTTTTTTTCTCACCTAACCAACTAAATGGCAATACATGTTTTTTCTTTTTCAAACCAAATTTCTTAACAGCAAATGTTTCAAGGTAATGAACCATTTCTTCCACAGAATCTGTGTACAAGAACAAATCCAGGTCATGGGCTGAAACTGTTCCTTCATCTACCATGTGAAGAATATGATCGTACAACTTCTTGTAATATTGTTTGCCGAACAATACAATGGGGAAACGTTCCATTTTATTGGTCTGTACCAGCGTTACAGCTTCAAACATTTCATCCATTGTACCCATACCACCTGGCATACATACAAAGGCATAAGAATACTTACTCAACAACACCTTCCTTACAAAGAAGAATTTAATGTCCACACTTTTATCGAGATACTTATTGGAATATTGTTCCATCGGCAGAATGATGTTGCATCCTACAGAATAGCCTCCCGCCTGCTTGGCCCCTCGATTAGCGGCTTCCATGACACCCGGACCTCCACCTGTCATGACAGTAAATCCCATCTTAGCCAGGGCAGCACCAACTTCCACGGATTGTTTATAGTAAGGGTGTTCCTCTTTAAACCGTGCCGATCCGAACACTGTAACACAAGGCCCAACAAAATGCAATGCCCTTATTCCTTTTAGAAAATCTTTGAATACTTTAAACAAGAAAAAAAGTTCTTTTCTTCTTGATCTTGGCCCCTCCAAGAAGTAGCGTTCCGCACTCTGCGTATCCTTAATGACATTTGGGTTCTCGTTATCAACAGCTTCTTTCAATGTGTCGTGTAGTTAAGTTGTAAAGGTTTTAAATGTAGATATTCTTTCTGCATGCAGCAAAGAGAATCTTTCTTTCTATATTAACGGTAGTTTTAACTTTTAGGTTTTCCAGGCTCTCGTATGATTTCTTTTTTCACTAAGGTCTTTTGCTTACTTGTAATTATCTTCTTCACGCTTTCATGTAACAGTGGGTCTAGACATAATGAACAAGATCATGAACCTGTTGACAGTACCACTCATTTTAATGACAGTACTGAAGCAGTCTAGCAGAGTAAAGCGGTAAACAAAAAATCAATCGCACTTTTTCGTCACTGTATTCTTATCTTCTACAGAAGAAAACCAAACACAGACAAAATTTTTATAGACTCCTATACCAATTGCCTTCCACGTACGATCTTTCCAGATGTCTTTGTTCACAATGACGTCATGATGACCCGGGCTTTTTTTCCAGGATGCCAATGCAGCGTCAGGTGTAGCGATCAATGCTTCATTTAGTGATCCGTATACAATCTCAAATCCATCGGCATTGAAGTCGCCTATTTCCCTGGGTTTGTTCCACATGCAAGTCGCATTCGTGTGTTTAGGATCGTAACAGCAAGAAGTCCATTTGCCTTGTGCTGACCAACTGTGGAAATTACACTTGTCTCCGTCACTCGGTTTATTGACACTCAGATCATAGGCATGAGCATGAGCTACTTTTGTAAGTCCGGCTGAAACTTTAATCGCCGGTAATTTTTTTTGTTTTCTGTAGTCCATGATCAGCTGATACAATCTCTGTTCTTCCTTTGACATACAAAGCCCGGGATCATCTTGCCCGAAAGATGACTTAAATGCAAAACCTACCACCGACAAAACAAACACTGCGCAGAGCAACAATAAACGATGACCTATTTTAAACATACGATCTATTATAATTATTATTTTTTACTAGCTTAACAGATATTATTCAATTACTAAAACTATAATTTATGACTAATATTTCATTACGACTTAATTTAGTATTGGTTTTCATGACCGTTGTTGGTTTGTTTTTATGTTGCCCGGGTTTTGCCCAAACCAAACCTAACCCTGTTAACGGTTTATGGGCCGACTCCAATAGTACTGCCTTTTCCAATACTTATGCTATTTTTTCAGTAGATGAACAAGGGAAATTGGTCATGACGCATTACCTGGAGTACAACGGTACTCCAATGGTCGAGAAAGGAATTGGTTTTTATTCGCATGGTACATTGAATTACGACGTAATAGTTACAAAAGGAATTCCAGGATGGTCATTGAAAGGTCAACACGTATTGACTTTATCAGAGGATGGGAACACATTAAGAGGCCATTACAAAGATGAAAAAGGTAATACAGGTCCTTTGATATTGAAGCGATTACGACCTTAGAAAAAAGGTAAAAATGAGATAAGCAAGAAACCAGTCCTTTAATTAATTAAATTAGGGACTATCCTATCCGGTAAAGAAGATCTAAGCGAGAAATTAAGCAGCGAACGCAGAGGCAAAAATCAATAA
>DATHPB010000191.1:0-4351 GCA_035484295.1 Cytophagaceae bacterium | reverse complement strand
GGACTTGTTTTCTGAAGGTGCGTCAAACATGGCGTCAGTCATGATGGCTTCGCAAATGGAACGTAAACCTCTTGCTCCCAACTTGAATACCATGGCTTTCTCTACAATATAATCTAACGCATCCTCTTCAAATTCTAAATCGATGTCTTCCATCTTCAATAGCTTCTGATATTGTTTGATCAATGCATTTTTAGGTGCTACCAGTATTTGTTTCAAAACATCGTTAGTTAACGGATCAAGATGGGTAACAACAGGTAAGCGCCCAATCAGTTCCGGAATCAAACCAAAGTTTTTCAGATCATGTGCCGTTACGTATTGCAGTAAGTTATCTTCATCCACTGCAGCCATAGATGCTTCTTCTGTATTTTTAAAACCCAGCGGTTGTGTGTTCAAGCGATTGGCAATAATGCGCTTGATCCCGTCAAATGCTCCTCCACAAATGAAGAGGATATTGTCGGTATTGATGGCGATCATTTTTTGGTCTGGATGTTTACGACCTCCTTGCGGTGGTACGTTCACTATATTTCCTTCCAATAATTTCAATAAGGCTTGTTGTACACCTTCACCGCTCACGTCACGTGTAATGGAGGGGTTATCACTCTTACGTGCAATTTTATCAATCTCGTCAATGTATACAATGCCGCGTTCTGCAGACTCTACATCGTAGTTTGAGGCTTGTAACAAGCGCGTCAGTATACTTTCTACATCTTCTCCCACATAACCTGCTTCTGTGAGTACTGTAGCGTCAGCGATACAGAACGGTACTTGCAATATGTTAGCCAACGTTCGGGCAAGATATGTTTTACCTGTACCTGTTTCACCGACCATGATGATGTTTGATTTCTCAATCGTTACCTCGTCGTCTTGCTCGGGTTGGTTCAATCGCTTGTAGTGATTATAAACCGAAACGGCCAATACCTTTTTTGCTTCATCTTGACCAACGACGTACTGATCCAAAAACTTTTTTACTTCCTGAGGTTTGATCAGGTTAAATTTTGGAGAACCTTTCTTCGTTTTGGAATTCGATTCTTCTTGCAAAATCTGGTAGGATTGATTGACACAGCGATCACATATGTGTGCTTGTATACCAGAAATCATCAGTGATACATCTTTCTTATGTCTTCCGCAAAAAGAACAGGTAACGTTACTGTTATTGGCCACGCTATAAAGTGTTAGGTGAGTAGGAGTAAACAAGACGATAGCGGAATATACTCCGCCATCGTTCTTTACGTTTTATTATTTACGTTCTAATACTTCGTCGATTAGACCGTATGCTTTGGCTTCATGAGCGCGCATCCAGTAATCACGGTCAGAATCTTTTTCTACTTTTTCGTAAGTCTGTCCGCTGTGTTTCGCCAGGATGTCGTACAAATCCTTTTTCACTTCCAAGGTCTGTCTCAAAGAGATTTCCATGTCAGAAGCCTGTCCTTGCATCCCACTCATAGGTTGGTGAATCATGACACGTGAGTGTTTCAATGCAGAACGTTTTTTAGCTGCTCCGCCTGCCAATAATACGGCACCCATAGAAGCTGCCATACCTGTGCAGATGGTTGCTACGTCTGGTGCGACATAATGCATGGTGTCGTAAATTCCTAGACCTGCATACACGGAACCGCCAGGGCTGTTGATGTACATTAGGATGTCTTTCTTAGAATCCACTGATTCCAAAAACAGCAATTGTGCAGTGATGATATTGGCAATGTTGTCGTTTACATCAGTACCTAAAAAGATAATACGGTCCATGATCAAACGGGAAAACACATCGATCTCGGCAAAACGGGTAGGGCGTTCTTCGATTACTGAACGAGTCATGTTGCTCACTTCATGTCTTGTGATGCCATCCATTTTGTTAATGTATCCATCCAGGATATGACTTCCTATACCTTGGCCTTTAATGGCAAATTTTCTGAATTCGTCTTTATTGATCATGATCTTGGTTCGTTTAAGGTCTACAAATCTAAAAAAAAAGTCCTTTTAGTAAAGGACTTTCTCTTTTAAATGAAGCTTTTGATTAGGCTTCAACTAATTTTTGAAACTCCTCGGCTGTTACCGATTTTGTATTTATGCTTACTTTCTGTTTGATGAACTCTAGCACTTTGTTATTGAAAGCTTGTTCGTATAGGTTCTGATAGTTTTTACCTTCTTCGCTTTGAAGGTAATTTTCCGCTACACGATCAATGGTTTCTTGCATCTCATCTGTAATGTTACTGATACCGAACTGAACCATGATCATGTCTTTAGCCTGTTTCAAGACCTCTTCGTGCTCCACTTTCACCTGGTTATCTTCTCCGATCTTACCTTTGATCAATGACCATTTTAATTCCTGGGCAAAAGCTGCATACTCATTATCTACTTGTTCCTGAGTTACTTTTCCTTCGTTCGATACCAATAACCAACGCTTAAGAAAATCTTCTGACAGCTCTATTTTCGTATTGTTTACAAAATAGTCTTTCACCGTTTTATTGAACCATTGATCCGATTCACGTTTGTAGTTTTCAGCGATAGTTTCTTTCAGTTTAGCAGTGAATTCTTCTTCTGTTGTTACTTTGCCAGGACCGAAAATCTTATCGAAGAAATCTTGATTCAAATCAGCTACTCCGGAACGGCGAATTCCACTGATGGAAAAGGTGTATGCACCTTTGATTTGGTCTACTTCTTCTTTAGTACGACCGGTAACATAAGCCAAGTTAATAGGATCATCAAACAACTCTTCAATGTTGAAGTTGAGTACATCACCTGTTTTCTTGTTGTCAAATAAAGCTAGTCCTTTCTTGTTTAATCTGTTTGTAGGAACAAGGGTGTTACTGCTAAAGTTCCCATTCACTTCCTTCAACTCTCCGTTCACAAAATCACCTTCTTTTACTTCTTCTCCGTCAGTCATTTGACCGTATTGTCTGCGTAGGTTTTCTAAGGTTGTTTTTACCGATTCGTCAGATTGGCCAATGGCATATTGATCCAATTTGATTTTATCAGATAGGGTATAGTTGAAAGTTGGAACCAGTCCTACTTCGTAATCGAATTTATAATCTACCGGGCTATCCCAGTCTAAGTCTTTACCGCTGTCCGCCTTTGGCAATGGATATCCGATGACATGCAATTTGTTTTGTTGAATATATTCTTGAAGACTTCTGATCACCAGGCTGTTGATCTCATCTACTTTTACACTTTTGCCGTACATTTTTTGTACAAGAGACGCAGGTACCTTACCAGGGCGGAATCCTTTAAGGCTTACTTTCTTTCCATAATCCTTTAGTTTTTCCTGAATCTTCGATTCGTAATCAGCAGCAAGAAGATGAACTTTCAAAGTAGCTTTGCTTTCGCCTTGTTTTTCAAGAGTGATTTCCACGGTGTATAGATTTAGTTTTAGTATTTAGAATATGTAGTTCCTATTTGTTCAGGCAAGTCCTTGCTTGGATCACATTGATCAGGCTATTTTTCACTTAAGGCTTGTTGAGGGTTTTGCTATTATTCCTTCCTTCGTCAAGTACAAGTATTCCGCCTTTAAATAAACAAACCCTCAGCCAAAATGGAAGAGGGTTTGTTTCAATCGAGTGCGGATGAAGAGACTCGAACTCCCATGGGTCGCCCCGCTAGATCCTAAGTCTAGTGCGTCTACCAATTTCGCCACATCCGCTTTGGGACTGCAAAGTTATACAAAAAAATAAAATAGCAATACCTTTTTGCATTAATATTACGTACTGGTTGAAAAAAACGAGAAAAACTCGCTAATTGGAAACATGCAGATAGATTTAGAGAAGGAAAATAAGGAGATTTTACGACGGTACAGGAAATTACTGCGCGATGCCAAACCCATCATGCAGGAAGGAGATTCTCAAATCATCAAGAAGGCTTTTTTTACTGCACTCGAGGCGCATAAACACATGCGTCGCAAATCAGGCGAACCTTATATTTATCATCCCATCGCTGTTGCACAAATAGCAGTAGAGGAAATAGGATTAGGTACGACTTCTCTGGTAGCGGCCTTATTGCACGATGTAGTAGAAGACACGAGTTTGGAATTACGAGACATCAAACGGGATTTTGGCCCAAAGGTCGCGAAGATCATCGATGGCTTAACTAAAATTTCAGGTGTATTCGATAGCCGCAGTTCCTTGCAGGCAGAGAACTTTCGTAAGATGATCCTGACATTGAGCGACGATGTCCGTGTCATCCTGATCAAGCTGGCAGATCGTTTGCATAACATGCGTACGCTCGATAGCATGCCGAGGGACAAGCAGTTAAAGATTGCTTCAGAGACCATTTTTCTTTATGCGCCGTTAGCACATCGCCTCGGATTGTATGCTATCAAAACGGAACTCGAAGATTTATATTTAAAGTATACCAAGACAGA
>DATHPB010000190.1:0-7571 GCA_035484295.1 Cytophagaceae bacterium | reverse complement strand
CCTGTCTTTGTCCTGATCTTCTGCCTGCCCCTCCTGGAAATAAGTGAGAATCCTGTATTCATGACGCTCTAAGGTAGCAATGATTCTACTCAAGTCTCTTTTATTTAGCTTCAATGTTAATTTTATAAACTCAGGATCTTTATCATTATGCACAAATGAACTCAATATCTTGGCATCGTTTGATTCTACCAATCTACTGATTTGAGATAAAGAATAATCTCTTTCTTTCATCGAAAGCACAATAATTCCACCTGGCCCATAACCGTTTAACATTTGCGCCAAGGCTGAAGATATGTCACTTACAGAGACTACACCTAAATAGGTCCCCTCACCATCTGTTACTGGCAACAAACTGATTTTATGTTGATCTGCTTTTTTTAACAAATCAAGATAGTGTACATCTGGCAGAACCCGCGCATCTTGAAAATCCAATTGGTAAGAAGAAAGAAGCAGAGTCGGATCATTTTTCTCCAGTATATTCTCTTCAGTGATCAAACCTATGTATTTTTTCTGATCGACTACGGGGAGTTGAGTAACCCTAAATTCGTCCATCCAATTTAAAGCCGTCTGACCTGAATCAGTAAGTTTTAAAGGTGGTATCATCAAGTTTATTAACTCCTCTGCTAACATAGTTCAATTGATCTGATGAATAAACTTTTCGTAAATCTTGTTAAACTTAGACGGGTGTTCCATCATTGGCGCATGTCCACATTGATCAATAAAATACAATTCAGAACTTGGTATTAATCGATTAAATTCATGCGCCACCATTGGAGGTGTTATCGTATCGTTAAGTCCCCAAATTAATAAGGTAGGAACTTTTATATTAACCAGTTCTTTTGCCATGTTATGGCGTTGTGCAGACTTGGCAATAGCTATGATACGCATGCATTTAGGAATACTATTAGTAACATCGAATATTTCATCGATCATTTCTTTAGATGCTTTTTCCGGATTGTAAAAAGTATATTGGACACGTTCTTTTACAAACTGATAACTTCCTCTACGAGGATAAGATGCCCCCATAGAATTTTCAAATAAGCCAGAACTCCCTGTAAGAGTAAGACTCTTTACCTTGTCTTGATTCTTAAGACAGTAAATAAGACCTAAGTGTCCCCCTAAAGAATTTCCAATCAAAGAAAACTGATCCAGTTTTTTATAATTTACAAAGGATGAAACAAATGCTACTAACCCATCTAATCCAGCACTTTTTATAGGCATTTCATAAATCGGCAACAACGGAATAATTACTCTGAATTTTTTAGAGAAAGATGCAACTACCCCATCCCAATTACTCAACGAACCAAATAAACCATGTAGTAACAGCAAGGTTTGTCCATCACCTTCTTCTATGTATCTAAATTCTCCGTCTGATTTTATTTTGTACTGCATAGAATAAACACCTTATTTCCCCTAAAATCTATAACGTGCAATGTAATAATAAAGTTTATGAATATACAACTAACAATATGCAGCCATACTATTCGAAAGATCGTTTCATCTGGCCGAAGATATCTTCAAATGGTACCGCTATTCTTACCCATTCAAAGACTACAGGAGCTATACGTTCGCAATAGGGTAAAGCGATCGATGTTCGTTTTATGTTTACATACCACTGGACCTGTGCCGTATCCAATGCCCATAGCATTAAACTCAACATAAAGAACCACTTGAATACAGATACAATCGCACCAAAGGTTTTGTCAAATACTCCAAAAGGAGTTTGATGAACAATATCCGAAAGCAATTTAGAGATCCAGTATGCTATGTAAAATACCAAGATCAGGATCAGAATAAACGCAACTGCACCAACTATTTTGGGATTCCATTCCAATGAATGAGACATATATAACACTGCGGTGTGCGATAATTTCCATGCGACTGCAAATGCTAAGATGATCGCAAATAAAGAAAGTAACTCTATCAAAAACCCTTTCTTGTAACCAAACCACGCTGCTACAGCAGCTAATAGAAACAAGACGATATCGACAATCTCCATGCTTTTCTTTATACTACGTTAATAATTTTTTCACCGTTTCAGAAACTGCTTTCCCATCTGCCTGACCCGCCAATGTCTTGGAGACAGCTCCAATTACTTTACCCATCTCAGCAGGAGATGTAACACCCAATTGCGCAATGATTTCTTTTACTTTTAACGTCAACTCCTCTTCGGATAATTGTTTGGGCAAATAGCGTTCGATCACTTGTAACTCTCCCAGCTCTTTCTCTTGAAGATCTGAACGGTTTTGCTGTCCGAATATTTCAGCCGATTCTCTTCTCTGCTTGGCGGCTTTAGTGAGCAATTTAATCTCTGTATCTTTATCCAGCTCGGCTTTTGCCCCTTTCTCTGTCTCAGCCAATAATATCAGTGATTTGATGCTTCTCAAAGCCATCAATTCTCCCTGATTTTTAGCCAGCATGGCTTTTTTAATATCTCCTTCAATTTGTTCTTTTAATGCCATAGTTAATTTCTTTTGTAAATTGCAGCGGTGAGTAAATGTAAAGAATAGATTTCAAAGTCGCTATAATGACCCGATTAAGTGTAAACATAAATAAAATCGCAACATTACGAAACGCGAGAGGTGGAAATAATCCTAATGTACTACAAGTCGCTCTTGATTGCGAGCGTTTTGGCGCAGAAGGAATTACCGTTCACCCAAGACCTGATGAACGACATATCCGATACGATGATGTTAGACTCTTGAAAACATCCATCCAAACAGAATTCAATATCGAAGGTAATCCCGATGAACGCTTTATCAAATTAATTGAAGAAATTAAACCTCATCAAGTAACCTTAGTTCCTGATGCTCCGACCGCCATTACTTCAAATTCAGGATGGGATACCATTAAGCACCGCTCTTTTTTAAGTGAACTCATTCCTCATCTGAAAAAATATGCCAGTAGAGTATCCGTATTTGTAGACCCCGATGTGCATATGGTAAGAGGTGCAGCCGATGTTTCAGCTGACCGAATAGAACTTTACACAGAGCCCTATGCTTCTCAGTATGCCATCAATAAGTCAAATGCGATTGCAGCGTACAAACTGGCCGCCCAGGAGGCTTTGAAATTACAAATGGGAATCAATGCCGGTCACGATTTGGATCTTCATAATCTACGCTATTTAAGACAGGAACTCCCGGCACTTCATGAAGTGTCTATTGGGCATGCCCTAATTTGTGATGCGTTGTATTATGGGTTAGAAAATACCATTCAATTGTATTTAAAAGAACTAAAATAACAAATGAAACTTTTCTTTCGTGAAATGGGTCAAGGTCCTAACCTCATTATCTTACATGGACTCTTTGGCTCTTCGGACAATTGGTTGTCTCAAGCCAAGGTTTTTGCTAGTGATTACCATGTGATTCTACCAGATGCCAGAAACCACGGGCAGTCTCCTTTCTCGTCATTGCATAATTATACAGTGATGAGCGAAGACCTGATGGAGTTGATTACTTCTTTAGGTATTTCTCATCCATTTATTATTGGTCACTCTATGGGAGGTAAAACCCTGATGAAATTTATGGAGTTATATCCTGGTGTAGTAAAAAAAGCGATAGTGGCAGACATCTCTCCAAGGTATTATGCAAGGCATCACGACGACATATTAAATGGGTTAAACAACATTCCAATAGATTCGCTAGAATCAAGACAGACTGCAGATCACATTTTATCTGAATATGTACCCAATATTCCCGAAAGACAATTTTTATTGAAGAACTTATACAGAAATGAAAATGGACATTTCAATTGGAGAATAAATTTGCCAGTACTTACAGCAGAAATTGAAAATATTGGAGAAGGGCTATCAGACACAACTGTCATAGAAACTCCCGTTTTGTTTTTGCATGGAGGTGCTTCTAATTATGTGACAGAAAACGACACATTTCTTATATCCAAATTATTTAAACACTCACAAATCCAAACCATAGAAGGTGTAGGACATTGGTTACATTCAGAAAAACCACAAGAATTTATTCAAGACGTTAATGCATTTTTCAAATCCAACTCATGAAGCTAAAGCGTATATACTTACTACCTAATGAACTTCATGAAAACACGCTGATGCAAACCCTATCTCCATCAGCTGTTCAAAAAGTTAAAACTTTAAAAGTTTTTTTCACTGAAAGTGAGAAAATGGCTCGTCGCTGCATTGCCAAAACCAAACCTGAACATCCTATAGATACGATTGATCTTCATTTGGTAGACAAGGATACTACAACTGCTCAGGTAGAAAGTTTTTTTAAAACAATAGAAGAAGAGGAAGCTGGTATACTTTCGGATGCCGGCTGTCCAGGCATTGCCGATCCGGGTGCGGTTGTCGTTGCTTTGGCACATCGCAAGGGAATCGACGTTATACCTATGGTAGGTCCTTCATCCGTATTGCTTGCCTTGATGGCATCCGGTATGAATGGCCAGTCTTTTTATTTTCATGGCTACCTTCCTATTGAGCAAGCCAAACGAGTGAAAAGCATCAAACAAATGGTCAGTGATTCTATGAAAACCAAAACAACACAGCTGTTTATAGAAACCCCTTATCGCAATCTTTCTTTATGGAAAGACCTGCTTGAACAGTGTTCATCAGACACCTTACTGTGTGTAGCCTGTGACATAACAGGTCCTCATCAATACATTAAAACGATGTCGGTGAGTACTTGGAAGAAAACCCCTCCACCTGAGATTCATAAAAAACCCACCATTTTCTTGATACAAGCTTGATACACTATTGATAATTATTATCTATCTTTAGCCCTTAAAATCAAAACCCTATACCTAATTTATATGTCATATTTATTTACCTCTGAATCCGTATCCGAAGGACATCCAGATAAAGTAGCAGATCAAATATCAGACGCAGTGCTTGATGCCATGTTAGCGTTTGATCCACATTCTCGTGTAGCCTGCGAAACATTAACCACTACAGGTCTTGTTGTGGTATCTGGTGAAATTACTACAAACTCCTACATCGATATTCAAGAAACTGTTCGAGAAACTGTTCGCAAAATCGGATATACAAAGTCTGAATACCGGTTTGATGCAGACTCTTGTGCGGTAATGAGCACTCTTCACGAGCAGTCACCCGATATTGCGCAAGGTGTAAATGAAGGAGAAGGAGTAGATAAAGAACAAGGAGCGGGTGACCAAGGCATGATGTTTGGTTATGCAGTGAATGAAACAGAAGAGCTAATGCCCATTGCATTATCTCTTTCCCATAGCTTGGTTTCTGAATTGGCAAACATTCGCAAAAAAGGTAAAGTCATGACTTACCTGCGTCCGGATGCAAAATCTCAAGTTACTATTCAATACTCTGATGCAGGCAAAGTAGAACGCATTCATACGATTGTACTTTCTACTCAACACGACGATTTTGCTCCTGAAAAAGTAATGTTGAAAAAAATCAAGGATGATGTTTTAAAATATCTTATTCCTGCAGCTATCCCTAAAAAACTACAAAAATTGATCGATAGTAAAACCATTTTCCACATCAATCCTACAGGTAAGTTTGTGATTGGTGGCCCACATGGTGATACAGGTCTCACAGGACGTAAAATCATTGTCGATACCTATGGAGGAAAAGGTGCTCACGGTGGAGGAGCATTCTCCGGTAAAGATCCTTCAAAAGTAGATCGGAGCGCGGCTTATGCGGCTCGCCACATTGCTAAAAATTTAGTGGCGGCAGGAGTAGCTAATGAAGTATTGGTGCAAGTTGCCTACGCTATTGGCGTTGCCAAACCGGTATCATTAAATATCAAAACATATGGGACGGCAAAGGTTAAACATAGCGATACAGAAATTGCGAAAAAAGTATCTGACATCTTCGACATGAGACCCAAAGCGTTGATCGAAAGACTGAAGCTGAAAAACCCAATTTATTCTGAAAGTGCTGCATATGGTCATATGGGAAGAAAACCACAGGTAGTTACAAAGAAATTCAAATTCTCTACAATAAAAGAAATTAAAAATCAAAAAATCAAAGTAGAGAAAGAAGTGCCTGTAAAAGTAGAATTATTCACTTGGGAAAAATTAGATTACGTCAATGAAGTAAAAAAAGCATTTGGCATCAAATAGTTTTTTAGTCATGCATCAAAAAAGCCCGGTCAAATGACCGGGCTTTTTATTTTATCTTAACCAAACAATTAATGCATTTGCATTCTTTCTTTTGTCTTTTGTAATTGGCGTTTCAGATTTTCATACGCTTGATCTACCGCTTCTTCAAATGTTGCCCCCTGTTCTTTTACGATCAAGTCGTTACCCGGAATATTCAACTTAACCTGTACAATCTTATTTGCTTTCTCTTCATTTTTTTCCAGTTTCAAAAAAACTTCTCCTGCAATAATTCTATCGTAGAACGTGTCTAGCTTGTCCAGTTTTTTTTGAATAAAGTCTATCAATTTTACATCGGCGTCAAAGTGGATAGATTGAATTTGCAGTTTCATAATCAAGTAATTTAAATTGTTAAACTTACGATTTGGGATGTGCCTGGTCAAAAATCTTTTTTAACTGATCCATTGAATTATGAGTATAAACCTGCGTAGCAGCCAGACTACTGTGGCCCAGTAAATCTTTGATCGCATTGAGGTCAGCTCCCTTATTCAATAGATGTGTAGCAAAAGTATGTCTCAAGACGTGGGGACTTTTCTTTTCAATGGTAGATACATAACCTAAATATTTTTTTACTAAACGGTATATAAAAACCGGATATACTTGGTCTCCATTATCAGTAACGACAAAATTTAAGCCAGTGTTACACAAGTTTAATTTTGTTTTTTCTTTCGCATACTTTTCTGCTATTGCAAGTACACTTTGAGGTATCGGAATAATACGTTCTTTATTTCCCTTTCCTCTTACTTTTACCACTCCTTCCTTAAAACGAATATCCTCATCTTTCAAATCAATTAATTCTGATAAACGCATTCCTGTTCCATAAAATAATTCCAGTACCAAACGATCTCTCAGACCCGAAAATCCATCCTCAAATTCAAACTGATCCAATAGTTTCAACATATTAACTTCCTCGACAAAAACAGGAAGTTTTTTCCTTACTTTCGGGGCCGTGATTTTCAACATCGGATTGATTTCGATTTTTTTATTGCGAAGCAAAAATTTATAGAATGTTCTTAATGCAGCCAGCTTACGATTGACTGATTTTGCTTCCATTCCATTCTCCATCATACTTAAGATCCAAGACCTGATCATTCGATGATTACCATTGGCAATATCTGATTCTTCATAGGTCTGCATTAAATAAGACTGGAATTGATCTAAATCAGTACGATAAGATACAATGGTATGAGGACTATACCGTTTTTCCGTTTTCAGAAAGTCTAAAAAAGAATTTACCATATCAACTGTATATAGCTGTAAGAGCCCAGTTAATATGGTAAATTAATAATATATATAAAAGAAAAGGTATGAATTATATACCTTCTTGTTCTTGCATTTTTTGACGATAAGCAGCACGCAACACTTGAGTTCTTCTAGTAATAGAAGGTTTTTCAAATGAAGTTCTAGCTCTCAATTGCTTCAAAACACCAGTTTTTTCAAATTTCTTTTTGAAACGCTTTAAAGCT
>DATHPB010000189.1:0-5553 GCA_035484295.1 Cytophagaceae bacterium | reverse complement strand
TGAAAGGAAAAGCAAATGGCAGCAAGCACCAAGGTTCCTGCCGGAAACTGTTGCGGATGATCAAATACAGGACCGGTGATAGTAGCCAATCGGTCAGCGATGACTACCTTTTTAAAAAACCCAATGAGCATCAGCAGTAGTCCGCTCTTTACTCGTTCATAATCAAATTTTTTTTCCTCGTAAAATTGATGCAGGATATTTTGAGGTCGTTCTATAGGACCAGCTACCAGCTGTGGATAAAACATGACGTACAGGGCATAAATACCAAAATGTTTTTCTGCTTTCTGATGACCACGGTATACTTCAATCGTATAACTCATCGCCTGAAAGGTATGAAAAGACAATCCGATCGGCAGTAGGATGTTCAGGTAAGGCAAGTCCAACGACATGCCCAACGCCTTGAACAGAAGATGTATATTGTCTATAAAAAAATTGTAATACTTGAACATAGCCAGTATTCCCACATTCGCCAGCAAACTGACGATGAGAAACAGCTTTGCTTTCTTTTTTTGATGCTTATCGTTTTGATTTTCTATACAGATTCCGGCAAAATAATCAATGACAATCGTAGCCAAAAGAATCAGTATATATATTGGCACAAAGGCCATATAGAAGTAACAGCTGCTCACTAACAGCAGCATCCACCTGAATTTGTGAGGCAAAAGAAAATATAACGTCGTAACGACTACAAAAAAGTAGATGAATTGAAACGAGTTGAATAGCATAGTGAATTACCAGAAGATAAAAATATCCATAAACTCTCAACAATCAAGTACCCCTTCTTATAATTTCTACAAGGGAATTAAGCGGCTGACATTTGAAGCCTGTTTATTATATTTGTACCATGGCATTTAAAGACTGCGCAGAAATTTCACCTGCGAATAATTTTACGGCATTACGTTTTATATTGGCCTTTACCGTGTTGCTTTGTCACCTGAGTGAATTAAGTCATGTCCCTGCCTTTCATGTTTTCGATGTATACCTAAGTTCACAGATAGCTATTCATGGATTCTTTGTAATCAGTGGTTTTTTGATTTACAGAAGTTACCTTCGACAACCGGACATAAAACCATATTTGAGCAAACGTATACGCCGTATTCTTCCTGCCTACCTGGCAGTGGTAGTAATTTGTATACTGGGGCTTGCAGCATTGAGTAGCTTATCGGTTCACGATTATTTTTTATCTCACGACCTCTGGAAATACACACTGGCCAATGTATTTACCTTGAATTTTCTGCAGCCTGAACTTCCGGGAGTATTTACCAATAACCTGCACCTTGCAGTCAACGGATCATTGTGGACCATTAAGCTGGAGCTGGCTTTTTATCTGACTCTTCCTTTATTGGTCATTGTTTTAAAAAAAATACGCATCGCTTACGTGCCATGGATCTTTGTCTTGTTGTATGTGATCTCCTCCGCCTATGTAGAACTTTGCGAGTACTTGTACTCACAAAGCAGGCTTACCATCTATGAATTCTTGCAGCGTCAGCTTCCCGGAAAATTTTATTATTTTTTGAGCGGTATGATCTTGTTTTATTTTTTTGAAACGTTTAAAAAATATGCTTCCGTTTTTTTTATTTTCAGTCTACCACTTTTCATAGCAGCATTAACGTTTCACTTGCACTGGCTGGTACCCCTACCACTTGCTGTGGTGATCATTTACCTGGCGCTCTTCACACCGCCTGTATTTCGTAAATTAGATCATCACGATTATTCATACGGTATATACCTTTGGCATTTTCCCATCATCCAGGTATTCATTGCCCTACATTGGTTCGACAAAAATCTCTGGATGATGTTTATAGTATTGATCACCTGCATTACAGCAGTAGCAGCCTTGTCCTGGTATACACTGGAGCTATCTTTCATCAGGAAAAAATAAGCTTCTGCTTTCTTATTTTTTTATAAACTGAAAGGCGACACCCACTCCGATATTTAACGTCGAAATGGATTGATGAATGGTATTCGTCGTGCTTGTTGTGCCCGAAGATGTTTCTGTATCTAACGTCTGGTCAATGCTTACCTGAGAAGAAATATAATCAGCATTCAGGCGCAAGGCCCATCTTGGTTTAAAGTGGTAACGAAGAGAAAGACCCATACCGTAAGAAAATCCACCGCCAACAGCAACCTCTGTCTTTATTGTGGTTGTTGCATACGGATTGCTATATGGTGTATAACTTTCATTGACAACTGGAGCAATACTAGTCATGCCTCCACCAACTATTTTAAAATCCAACGTTACTTTTTTCAATGGAAGAGAAAAATAAGGTCCTACCATGACATAGACATTGGCCCATCCTGAAGAATTGATGGAATAAGTACCATTGAAACCAGACGCTTTAAGCTCGCTCGTCAACTGGTCTTGAAGTGCGCTCTTATCCACTTTATTGCTAAAAGAACCGATCGTTCCGCCTATTCCAAAGAATGGTTTGATATAATAAGCAGCTTCCACAAAACCGCTTATGCCTGTTTTTGCGAGCCCTGCATCGTCGTTGGCTGCCGATTTATCAGCATATGCGCCAGTAGGGTTCGAAATCCCTAAATTGGTAGAAACAAAATGTCTTTTTTCATTGATCAATAACTGTGCAGCCAGTTGCTGTGCACTCATGACTAAAACGGCAAGAACAAAAATTACTTTTTTCATGTTGTTGGAAAATTTGTTAAGCTAAATGACTCGGCTGCAAAAATAAGAAACCGATTCATAAAACAATCTTTTTTATCGGTTCCATGCAATACCTACTAGTTGGTACGTATACCTTCTTTTATTTGATCGGAATCCAGAGTTCCTCTTCAGAAGTGGGGTCTTCGTTCTTATACTTATCGTCCAGGATTTGAAAGTGTGCCCTGCTGTTGTCCAGTGTGTAGCTGGAATTAGGTATCCAAGTGCCGAATATATACTGAAATATTTTAAACCCTTCACTTGCGGGTCCTTTGTACAGAAATACCGCGTACAAACCACCTGTTAAGGTATAGCTCTCCATACCTACCGGAATTTCCTTGAATTCATCCACTGCTACACTGGCCCATTTGTCGAAGATTGTATCGGCATTAAAATTATTTAAGGTCAAGTCAGGCTGATACACCTGCACGCAATAGCAATTAGTATTCAGGCTATTTTTGATTTCATTTCTTCTAGGCATAAAACTCTTCCACAACTCCAACGTCCTGTCTTGAGCAAGAGACATGGTTAATCGGTAACCGATTAATTTTATTTCCGCGAGTTGCTCGATGCGTGGTTTCATGAGACCATTTTTTCACAAAGAAATACAAAAATAATTTCCCGGTGATAAAAAAAGAACATCACTTTCGTAATGTTCCTATAATCGGTGGTAATAAACAATCAAAAAACTATTTTGATTTGCTCTTCAAAAACTCCACTACGCTTTTTACTTTCTTTACAAAAGTCCCCATGCGTTCGTTCAGCATAGACGTATCCGTATCAATATAAAATCTGTACCTGGTTTGATGATTGGTAAATTCCATATAGATTCCGCATTGATCGGAACAATCCGGACAACCGAATGTTCTGTTCACATCAGTACGGTACAACATGTCATCCGGTACATCTTTCAAAAGTGCCCGAACAGCTTCTATCTTTTCTCTATCGTGAGTAGGTGTATGGCACACAAGAGGTGTATTCAGCTTGTGGCTTTGGAAATAATTGTCAGTACTGTCCACATACAAGGTAGTACTGTCCGTACTGGTGTAGTGGTACATGATAGCACATTGCTTTTTGCACGATTCGCAGTAAATACCAAACACTACGTCGTCTACTTTATCCTGTGTACTCGTCTGTGCTTTACTGGACATACGACATGCGATCACCAGCAATAAAACATAAAGGGGATATTTCATTTTTATACTTGTTATAATGACACATTTCTTATATTGACACCAGAACAGCGTCAAGACTGTCGTCTTTAACGAAAGTAAAATAAATAGTTGAATTATCGTTTTCTCCTTTGAGAAAAAAGGCATCCCATTAGTTCATAATCTACTTTATATGGAGTAGATGGGGTCCGCTTGAAGTATTGATTTCCCTGTTTTTCAGTATTTTCTATATTTTTTTCCTGCCATTTGTGTATTTTAGTTGCATCGGCTGTTGTCTTCTATTGCCTAATAGAAACATTGCCTTTGTTCGTGGCTGTGTGTTTAATAAAGCGATTTTGTTCCTATGCCTAACACTGTCGATTCATTTTCGCATTTTAAAAAAAGAGCCCGGTTACAACTGGAGCAAAGTTCGTATGGTTATCACATCATCGGCTGTTGGATCGCGATTGCCTTGAACCCTGTCTTTATCGTTACCGATTACTTGAACCTTCCTGAGCATTGGCATAATTTGTTATTGATTCGCATAGTCTCTTCTTTGCTGATTTTGTTCGCTACTTTGTTCAGGAAACAATTACGGTTCAATGCTTCCTCACTCATTGTCGTTCCTTTAACATTCATCTCTTTACAAAATGCCTACGTATACCAACTGATCGATGAAGATGCTTTACTAGGACAAAATCTCAACTACATGGCGCTCTTTATCGGGGCATCTTTATTTGTCTTGTGGAGATGGTATTATTCTACATTGGCTGTACTGATTTCTGCCATTGCTACGACTTGGTTTGTTTATCAAAACCCACACATTGGTCATCACGCTTTTTTTGTACAAGGAGGATTGCTGTTAATCGTGACCGGTATTTTCATGATTGTATTGATTCAAACGCGCTATGGACTCACATTGAGAACCATTCGCGCCAAACTCGAACTTGAAGAAAGCAAACACCAGGTCGAAATACAGGCGAAAGCGATACGCATCATCAACGCCACACTGGAGATCAAAGTACGTGAACGCACGGCACTCCTGGAGCAAAAAAACAAAACCCTAGAAAACTATGCCTTCATCAATGCGCATCAGCTGCGCGGACCCATTGCCACTATCATGGGACTAGTAAAACTTTTTCTTTATTCCAGACCTAATTTAAATGCAGAAGACCAACAACTTCTCGATTATCTTAACACATCCACTCAGGAATTAGACAAGATAGTGAGAGAAATTTCGGAGACTATCGATAAAAGCCGAAACGATGACGCAATGAAAAAATAATCTTGCACTTCCGGATAGTCATTATTCTTTAAAACACGTCCGGTACATACATATCCTTTGGTATTGGACCGCGGATATAATCCGGATTGTGTACACGATCAGGTAAGGTAACTTCCGGATGATCTACATTTCCGTAAGGAATTTGGCTCAACAAATGTGTAATGCAATTGATCCTCGCCTTTTTCTTGTCGTTGGCTTCCACAATCCACCAGGGAGAAGTAATAGTTGACGTTTTCTCCAGCATATATTCCTTTGCCTTCGTATACATTTCCCATTTTCTTCTGGATTCCAGATCCATCGGAGAAAGTTTCCATTGTTTTAACGGATCATGGATCCGCATCGTGAAACGCAAATGCTGTTCGTCGTTAGAAATGGAAAACCAATACTTGATCAAGATAATACCGGAGCGAATCAACATGTTTTCAAATTCCGGTACATCATTGAAAAACTGTTCGTAT
>DATHPB010000188.1:0-3945 GCA_035484295.1 Cytophagaceae bacterium | reverse complement strand
TTTTACAGCCTGGCTATACGGACCAATTGGAGCCGGAGCATCCACAGAATTTATAATTTGCTTACTCATTTCACTAATAATTTGGGGGAATAAAATTAATAATTTATTATGACATCACAGCTTAAAATCTACTGTAAAGGTGAAATCTGGAATGTAAGTCATGGAGCTGATTCCCAGATCAGAAGATCTTTTACAGCATTGTCCGTTTTATATTTCTTTCTTTTTCTGATACTCCTCTATAGCATCTGGATCATGCTCATAGAACAAATGCAGGTAAATGGTACGCGAATAGCGGAATATAAATGGAAATACAATCAACAAGCTTATAGCATAAACGCAAAGAAAGGGGACAGCTTCCACCTGAAGATGGATATGCAACACAAAGAAACAAATCACAAACAACAACACACACAGTCCATAACTCACATACATGGCTCCCATATAAAAACCCGGTTCCGGATTGAATGGTTGTCCACATTGATCACAGTGCGAAGGCATCGAATGCAACTTAGACACATGAAAAGGATTGATGTCCTTGTATAAATTTCCTTTGTAACATTTCGGACATTTCATTTTCAGAATAGCCAGTAATTTTTTCATCTCGTCCGTTTCACTCTTCAGAAGTATTTTTCTCTACGCACCTAAAGATTTTACCAGATCGACGTATTTTTTCATGGCCTCTTCTTTTGAAAGGCCTTTCAACTCCTCCCATGCATTATATTTAGCAATCCCCGCAAAGTCAAAGAAATTGGTTGGTTTCTCAATGTTGACATCACCTTCCGTTCCTTGTTTATACAAGCTGTACAACTTCAACAACACCTCGTTTTCCTGTTTGGGTAAACTCTTGACATTCACAGACGCTTGTTCAAATTCCTGCTTTAAATCCATCTTTAATTGATTTTTAGAGTTAGCTTTGCTGCTTCAATATAAGTCGTTTTCATGAACATTGACACCCTCATTCGAGAAAAAAGAACCATACAAATCAATACTGCTCCGGGAATGAATGAGTGGTTGGAAAAGGAACTGATTGAGTTGGGTTATAGCAGCACAAAGACAGGAATTTTCGGTGTCACATTGCAAGGGAACCTCAACGATTGTATCAGTTTAAACTTACGATTGCGCACCGCTCACCGTATTCTTTTGGAATTGAAAACAGTAACTGCTCACAATGCGCAGGAATTGTACGATCAGGCATACTTGATCCCATGGGAAAACCTCATCGAGAAAAACGGTTATGTTTCGGTAGACAGTTTTGTAAAAAACGATACCATGGTCGATCCACGCTTTGCCAATGTCCGCATCAAAGACGCCATTGCCGATCGTTTCATGCAACTCACCAAGCAACGTCCGGACTCCGGTTCAGAATTTATAGGAACAGTCATTTACCTTTTCTGGATCAATGAAAAAGCCGTCATCTATCTGGATACAACAGGACCAACCTTATCTAAACACGGTTATAGAAAAATCACTACCGAAGCTCCCTTACTGGAAAGCTTAGCCAGCGCATTGATCATGGCTTCGGACTGGGATAAAAAATCCAACTTCGTCAACCCTTTTTGCGGAAGTGGTACACTCGCCATAGAAGCTGCATGGATGGCTACCGGCATGACACCTGGACTGAACAGAGACAAGTTCGGTTTCATGCATGTAAAAGGATATAATCCTAAATATTATAACCAAAACATCGAATACCTGGACAAAAACATCAAGAAGAATCTAGACTTTCGCATCCTTGCTTCTGACCGCGACAAAAGCTCTGTAGAAGCCGCGAAAATAAACGCCAAGGCAGCAGGTGTAGATCACTTGATTGATTTTACAGTGCAGGATTTTCAGACCGTACAACTTCCGGAACAGAAAGGTACCATTCTAATGAATCCTCCATACGGAGAGCGCATGGGAGATAAAGAACAACTGAAAACATTGTACGGAGACATTGGCGCTTTCTTTAAAAAATCTCCCGGATGGGGAGCCGCTGTCTTGTCGGCCGATAAAGAAGTATACCAAGCCATCCGATTAAAACCTAAGCAGCGTATTCCCTTTTTGAACGGACGTATCGATTGCCGGTTGTTGACATTTGAGTTGTATGAAGGCAGCAGAAGATCTCCTAGAGAAGAATAAAATAGCAAGCTCTCTAGGCTGTTTTACATCTGGCTTAATCTCTTCTTTTCTTCCAAGAATTCCTTCCAAACATTCGCTACAATATCACCAGCAGGTAAAATTTCCTTGATGCGTGCAGAGATTTGACCTACTTCTATCTCTCCTTCTTTGAGGTCTCCTTGGAATATTCCTCTTTTTGCACGGCCTTTGCCCAACAAGGAAGTCAATTCTTCTCTTGTTGCGCAAGCTGCTTCTGCGGCCTGCACCTTGGCATAAAAATCATTTTTAATAAACCGAACAGGTGTGAGTTGTTTCAATGTTAATACCGTTTCTCCTTCTTGTGCATCCACGACTGCTTGCTTGTAAGCCTCATGAGCGGAACTTTCCTGACTTGCAGCAAAACGACTTCCCATCTGTACTCCTTCGGCTCCTAGCGCAAAAGCCGCCAGCATCGAACGTCCGTCTCCTATACCACCTGCCGCTATGAGCGGAATAGAAAGCACATCGCGCACAGCAGGAATTAGACACATAGTGGTTGTTTCTTCTCTTCCATTATGGCCCCCTGCTTCAAATCCTTCTGCTACGATAGCATCAACACCCGCATCAGCAGCCTTCAAAGCAAATTTTGCACTACTCACTACATGCACTACTTTTACACCTTCTTTTTTCAGCAGCTCTGTCCATGTTTTCGGATTGCCTGCGGAAGAAAATACAATGGGAATTCTTTCCTCGAGAATAATGGCAATGTGTTGATCAATATCCGGATAGAGCAAGGGTAAGTTCACTCCAAATGATTTATTCGTCACTGCTTTGCACTTGCGAATATGTTCACGCAAAGTGTCAGGATACATAGAGCCTGCACCTAATAATCCCAGTCCGCCTGCATTGCTCACTGCAGACGCCAATCGCCAGCCGCTACACCATACCATTCCAGCTTGCACGATGGGATAATCAATACCGAACAAACTGCAAATCCTATTTTTGTCTTTCATAGTCATTCATCCGTAGGTCCACAAAACGACCCTCTTCAAACAAGATAAAAAGCTTATTCCGAATAAACACCTGTTCACTAAAAAAACAAAAGCTCATCGATCAAACATTCATAGCCTCCAAATCTTTGAGCATTAAAAAAATATACGTTATTTCATTGTAATCAACCGTCATATCCATCCATGAAAGAACAACAGCATTCTATAGAACGGCTAAATCTCATTCTTGACTCTACATTAGAAGGCTGGTGGGAATGGAATGTAGTAGAAAACACTTCGTACCATAGTCCACAATGGTACGTGATGCTGGGTTATACAAAAGATGAGTTTGAGTCTACTTTTAATGTTTGGAAAGAACTCATGCATCCTGATGATCAGGAAGACACGATAAAGAAGCAAAGCGAATACATGCAAAATACAGACAAATGGGAATTGGAATTCCGGATGCGCTGTAAAAACGGAACATACAAATGGATCCTTTCCAGAGGAAGAACTGTAGAAAGAAACAACAGAGGGGAAGCCATGAAATTAGTAGGCATACACCTCGACATTACAGAGAGAAAAAAAACTGAATTACTCAAAGGCATTATCAAGGTATCGCCAGCAGCATTCAAGACTTATTATTTTCTGCAAAAGAAAATGATTTACTCCTCGCACATGGTGGCCAAATTCTTAGATTACACGCCGGAGGAATTCGAACAATTTTCTCAGGACTTTGTAGAACAGCTGATTCATCCCGAAGATGTAAAACTCATAGAAGACGCGTTGAAAAAACTAATCCATAACACAGGCAATGAAATCGTCGAGTGCTTCTTCCGATTAAAAAAAAGAAATGGAGAATACATTTGGGCAAAGACCA
>DATHPB010000187.1:0-5453 GCA_035484295.1 Cytophagaceae bacterium | reverse complement strand
AAAGCAACACACCTTATACCGTTATGAAACATTTATTTACTTCAATACTCTGTATCTCTCTATTAATGGTCATTACAGAAGTCAGGTCACAAGATACCTTAACCGTAATGTCTTATAACGTTCTGAATTATGGAGACGGTTGTCAGGGAAGTAATTCTACTTTGCATGCTTATTTACGCACCATCGTTCGATTTGCCAATCCAGATCTTTTAGGGTTGGTAAAAGTTGAAAATACACCGGTGAGCACACAAGGTTTTGCTGATTCGATAAATACTTATGCACTCAATGCGGTATTTCCCAACCGCTTCAATCACTGTACATACACAGATGTAGCAGGAGATACAAAAACATCTCTTCTTTATTACAATACTAATAAGCTGGTCTTTCTATCCGTAAAAACAATAGTGGCCGACATTTCAGATTTTAACTTGTACAAATTCTATTATAAAAATGATCCGAACTTGGCCACGACTAACGATACTACTTTTTTATATGTCATTCTGAATCACACGCAATCCGGTACTTCCAGTACCTCAAGAGACTTACAAATGTCTCAAGTTTCAAGCGCCATTCAAGCGAAGTTCAAGCACCTTCCTAATATGATTGACATGGGTGATTTTAACTTACACAGTACTGCTGAAGCAGGTTATCAAACACTTGTTGCTCCGAGTGATACAAATTACAGGTTTTACGACACACCTTTTTATCCGGACCAAGTAATTAGCTATCCTGCGCTTTGGGAAAGTAATCCGACTCCGTATGCTAAATACATGACAACATCCACTCGTTTATCTGCAACCGCTCCCAATCCTTGCGGAACCTCTGGAGGAGCAAAAGATTGGTTTGATCATATCTTGATTTCCCCATGGATCGTTCAAAACGCCAACTATGTTTCTTATATCCCCAATTCCTACAGAACCATAGGCAATGACGGACACCGACTCGGTATTTCAGAAAATGACAGTTCTACTGTAAAAAATACCTCTGCACCTGCAAATGTAGTGGAAGCCCTTTATCAGTTTTCCAACAAATATCCGATCATGTTGAAATTGATCCTCAGTCCAAACGCCACTGGTACTAGTCCTGCAGACCCAGATAAATCAAGCGTAACAGCGATAGAAAACAGCACTCTTGAAAATGCATTAGCCGTAGAGAATCCTGTTGGCGATGAGTTAAGTATTATCATTCAGGAGCAGTTATTGCAACAACCCGCGAAGCTGAAGCTTTATGATGCGTATGGAAGAGAAATAAAAAGTATGGATCTGTTTCTCACCAACAGTCTTGTACAAGTACCCGTTCAATTAGCAAGTGGTATTTATCTTCTCACTCTGCAAACCAGTCAAGGCATCTACCAAACATCTTTGTTGAAAGAATAAGCATCCTACAAGCAGGTAATGGCTGGCCGGGCACATCAAAAAGTCTATTGTGGAGGTGGAAATAAAAAAGATAAACCAACGATTTCAACTGTACATGTCTATTGCTTGTGCAGGAGCTTTATATTTTTTATCCGGAAGTATTTTATATGCCCAGACTTCTCTCGGGTTAGTCAAAGGAAGCCTGGTGGATAGCATAAGTGGAAACCCTATTGAATATGCGGACGTAGGTTTGTTCTTATTGAAAGATTCTAAGGTAATCACGAGTACCTCAACCGATGAAAACGGAGTGTTTGTACTGGAGCATGTAAAGCCAGGACAATATCAACTGAAAATATCGCACATGGAGTATACTCCCTTCGTATCAGACACACTTATTCTTTCCACAGATAAGATACAGCTCGATCTTGAAGTATTGAAAATCTCTCCGGCTGTGCATAGTCTTACGGAAGTGGTTGTCATAGGGCAAAAGGATCTGTTTGTCATGGATCTGGAAAAAAAAGTTTTTGAAGTAGATAAGAATCCAGTAGTTACCGGTGGTTCTGCAACTGATGTATTTAAACAAATCCCCGCTGTGAGTGTAGACATAGACGGAAACATCAGCATGCGTGGCAGCACCAATGTGACTGTGTGGATCAATGGTAAACCCTCTGGTCTCACAGGAGATAATAGGCAAGCTATCCTCGATCAGATTCCAGCCAGCACAATCGAGCGTGTGGAAATCATCACCAATCCGTCTGCACGCTATGATCCGGACGGTATGTCAGGCATTATCAACATCGTATTGAAAAAAAATGCACGCTTCGGTACCAACAGTAGCGTAACAGGTGGGGTAGGTACACGTGACCGATGGAATGAATCCATTCACAAATACAACAGCATCAATAAATTTAATGGTGCTGTTACATTCAACTTTCGAAAAAACAAATGGAACCTTTCTAGCAATTACGGTGTGCGTTACGGACAACGCTGGCAGATGGGAAGTAACCTTCGCGACAATTTTTTAACTGGTCAGTCGCCCAATTCAGTCAATCAATACGAACAAGAAGAAAATTATTCTACTTCCCATTTGTTATCAGTGGCCGTAGATTATGCACTTGATACTAATATCACGATTGGCATTACAGGATTGGGCGGTTATAATTACAGCAACGAAGAAGAAATCCTGTCTTATGATTTCGTAGACTCTACACATTCGACTTATAAAACAAGAATTCGAGACATATTACAACGTGTAGATGCTTACAGTACCAATGGTAGTCTCTATTACAGAAAAACATTCGCTAAACCTGAGAAAGAATTGTACATCAGCGGTTCTGGATCTTATACAACAAATCATACCATCAATACCTTTAATCAAGGAGACCACGTCCTGGCTAACGATTCTTTTTCTGTAGCCTCTTTATCTCATACCAAACCTTTTTCACAAAACGGCATTTATGTTTTTCAAACGGATTACACCATTCCATACGATGCCAAAACCAAACTGGAAACAGGATTTAAATCAACTCTGCGTGTGCTGGATTATGATTTATACGCCGATAGTTTGCAATACCCATCTTCCAATTATGTAGAAGATGCTACTAAAACCAATCGTTTTCTTTATAAAGAAAATGTAGATGCAGTATATGGCATTGTGCAACGAAGTTTCTCATCCGGTATCAGTGCCATGATAGGACTGCGTGTTGAACAAGCTTTTATCGATGCGAATCTGACGACGCTCAATCAAGACCATAAACGCAGTTATACCAATCTTTTTCCAAGTGCTTACCTCGCAAAAAAACTATCTTCAGACCGAGAACTTCGCCTGAATTATAGTCGCCGGATCAATAGACCGAATGTGCAATCTTTAAACCCTTTTCCTAATTATTCAGATCCTCTCAACCTATACCAAGGCAATCCTTACCTCAATCCGGAATACATACATTCCTTTGATTTGTCCTTTATGAAAAACTGGGAAAAACATTCCTTTTCTTCTTCGTTGTATTATCGTCAAATCAATGGCACCATACAACGTGTGACCACAGTGGATCAACAGGATGTTTCTGTCACTCAATTTTACAATTTGACTTCCGCTCAAAACTTCGGTATAGAATTGATTGCGAAGTTGAAATTTTTTAAACGGTTAGATGCGACAGCTAATATAAATGCTTATAGAAATACCATTCAAGGTAATAGCCAGTCTGTAGACATCAGTAACAGCAATTACAGTTATTTTGGCAAATTGATATTGAGTACAAAAGTTTGGAAAGGAACCGACATACAAGTCACAGGTAATTACATGGGACCCGTTGTGACTTTACAGGGAACAACACGAGGCAACAACGGTGTCGACCTCGGTATAAAAAAAGACATTCTAAAGTCAAAAGGAACTCTTATACTCAATGTTTCCGACGTTTTCAATACAAGAAACAACCACAGTGCATCAACAGGTTCAGATTTTTCCACGCAGATTTTTCGTAAAAGAGAAACCAGAGTGCTAACGCTGATTTTTACTTATAAATTTGGAAAAGAGCTATCATCACCTAAAAACAAGAAAACACCCAAAAACAGTAACAACAATAGTTTTGATGGAGGCAATGGTGTTGATTAACGCTCACATCTATTCTCCATCCGTTTTTTGTCGTTTGTTTTTTCCAGAAAGAGAATGTAGCGATTCTTTCAAACTGATAAAATCAGACAATACAAAAATGATGGTAACGAATGAAAGTATGGCCTCCAGCATCATAATAAACTCACTTGATACATCAACGGGAACAATATTGGTCACACCCAAATTGGAAAATACCAATACACTCAGGAAAAAAAACTTAAATCCTTTGACACCAACATTCAGTGTAGCATCGATGCCAGAAAAAGAATCCGGGTCGATTTTATAAAGACAATAATAATCCACCGCAAAAGACACCACCACCAAAGGAATGCTAAGGCTCAAGAAGATCAGAAAATTAAAATAGCTGAGGTCGGTCCGGGAAAAATCAAGCAATTTTTTAAAACCTGCATAACAGAAATAAACCGACTTTACCAGAGCGAAAAAACATACCAGCCACTTGGTACGGTTGCTGATCAGATCCAGCTGTTCCAGGTATAAAACTACGAGGCCAAACAATAGCAGCAAGATGCTTTGAATAAAAAGTTGTTTTAGTTTCATACAGTTTGATCAATTAATGCACTAAAAATACCCTTGGCAAGTTCACTATTTTTTTTCATTCTGCAATATTGCCGAGGAAGCCCCAATGAAACTGGGAAACAATGTCCATTTCAATCATCAAAAGGAGTTACAAAAAAAGCGGACTTGTTCAGAATTTCTTCTGAACAAGTCCGCTCAAGTACCTAGAGTCGGGATTAAATGCATGTATGTCAGAGTACAAGTATAAACATTACTAGACAATTAGCTTTCACTACTACCCTACCTAAGTACATGGGTGTACATAGGTGTACTTGCCATAACACTCACCAATAGCGTACTTTGTCTCAGACATAAGAGCAAAGAACAATGGCAACTTTAAAGATTGTAGTGAGAAGAGAGAACGGCGAAGTAAGAGTCAATCGCCAAGGCAAAACATTAATTTTTGTACAATATGTGCACGAAGGCAAAGCATTAATGTTTTCAACCGGTATTAAAATAGAACCTGCATTTATCAAGTTTAACCACAAGGATGTTGATCAACGAAACCCACTAAGAAAAACTCTTCCAGGATTTTCCACTAAAAATTCCAACATTCAGAAACTGGTCCAACGCATCGATGAGATAAAAGACCGTCTTATCAATCAAGACATCATCCCTAATGCCGTTCAGGTCAAAAACATATTTGAAGAGAAGTACGCTGTCAGAGCACAACCAGTAAATGATTTTTTTACTCTTTTCGATCAATTCATTTTAGACTGTAAAGCAACAAAAGCCTGGAATACAACTAAACAATATATAACGTGTGTCAATCTGGACGTGCCGGTTATATTGACCACCCTCTGCCGGTTTAACGTGACCACCTTTCGCCAGTCCAAACTGACCACCCCGTGCCGGTTTAAATTGACCACCTAAAACGAAGAAGAAAGTTCATACTGTAAGGGAGCCCTATT
>DATHPB010000186.1:0-2027 GCA_035484295.1 Cytophagaceae bacterium | reverse complement strand
AAGCGGAAGAAAAAGCATTCCATCAATGGATCAATGCCAGTGAAGAACGTAAGAAAAAATACGGTTCACTAAACGATGGTTTTGAAAAAACATACCTGACGTACGAAAAAATAAATGTTCCCTATATTTATTTCGAAGAATGTTTTTTTGGAATAGACCTATTCATGGAAGCCTATCGTGCCTCCAATACACTCAGTACCTTCATCAGCAGTGGGGATCAAACGGCAGTAAACAAATACAAAGCAAGCGCTGAAAAATACTACAAGGATTTTGATGCCGCTACGGAGAAAAAAGTATTCATTACGCTGTTGCAGCTTTACCAGGAGAACGTTCCCGAAGCCTTGCAATCCAGCATCTTCTCTACAATTGCTAAAAAATACAAAAACAATTTCTCTAAGTACGCGGAGTCCGTTTTTTCAAAATCGATCTTTGCCGATCAAAACAAAATGAATGCATTCCTCACCAATCCGCAAGCTGGTGTATTGGAAAAAGATCTGGCCTATACGGCTATGCAAACAACCCTTCAGGAATTCAGAACCAAGCTTGGACCTTACCTCGGTCAAGTATACCGTGATCTCGATGACCTCAATCACCTGTATATGGAAGCTTACCTGGAGTGGAAAAAGACAAAGCTCCTTTATCCAGACGCCAACTTCTCGATGCGCCTTAGTTACGGCAACGTGCAGGATTACCAGGCACGAGACGCCGTACATTATTTATCGCAGACGCATCTGAAAGGAATCATTGAAAAAGAAGATTCATTAAACGATGACTTCATTGTTCCTGCAAAACTGAAGCAGTTGTACCACAACAAAGACTTCGGCAACTATGCAGACCATACAGGCCATATACCTGTTTGCTTCATCACCAATAACGACATCACAGGAGGCAACTCCGGTTCTCCGGTAATCAATGGAAAAGGAGAATTGATTGGTTGTGCTTTCGATGGCAACTGGGAGGCCATGAGCGGAGACCTGGTGTTTGAACCTTCACTGCAGCGTTGCATTTCTGTAGACGTGCGTTATATTTTATTCATCATCGACAAATACGCAGGTGCTTCTTACCTGTTAAAAGAAATGACGTTGAAATAATCGCGTGGTGAGACAAGGAGAATAGAAAGTACGTTTCACGTTTTTTACTCTTGGAATGTATTTGTTTTTTGATGCTTGTCATTTGTTATTTCATATGCCTTCAGTCGGGTGTGATTTACAGACAAATGGTTATTTAAAACAAAAAGAGCCGTTGCAAAATATTCGCAACGGCTCTTTTTATTTTCTACAAATCTTCATTCCAAAATCTCTTTCAAATCGTCATGATTGAGCGGCTTGGAATAATAAGCCCTTGCTCCCAATTCCATCATGCGTTGTTTATCCAAACGATGGTTAGATGAAGAAAGTGTTACGACATCTATATACTCTTTAAGATGTGCAAAGACTTCTTTATAACTTTCAAGAAATTCAAATCCAGACATACCCGGCATATTGATGTCCAATAAAATCAGTCCGTTTTCGCCATTAGAAACAATGGCTGAGGCTTTTTCTTTTATCCATTCCAATGCCCCGTATGCATCTTGTACAGCATGTACAGGAAAACTTACATCACACTGACGGATGATCTTTTCATTCACAAATCGATCTATCTCATCATCATCTACTAATAATATCCAATCTATCTTCTTCATATAGTAAAAAATTTACTATTACCCTCAAAACCTTACACAAGATACCTATTTAAGAGTAAAAGTCAAATGTCTCTATTATCTTAACATATCAAAAGACGATTTTTTATTTGAAAAATACAAAACCAAACTTTATCGTTAACTTTACAGTCCCGTCAATTAAAGGGTTAGTGGTTATCTTTTCATTAAATTATCACAACTGTTTCATTAATTGATACGTATGATATCCTTAATTAACACAGCACCTTTTTGAAGAAACACGACTATGGCAATCAATGTACCTGAACGTTTAGAGCTTCTTTTAAAGCATTTTAAGATCAACCAAAAACAACTGAGCAAACTGGCTGAC
>DATHPB010000185.1:0-2784 GCA_035484295.1 Cytophagaceae bacterium | reverse complement strand
TACGATGTCGCGGTCTTCCTTGGAAGAAGTGAGCATCACCACGGGGATAGAGCGTGTCCTGTCGTCAGTTTTTAGTTTGCGCAAGACTTCTATACCGTCTATTTTGGGCATTTTGAGATCCAACAAAACCAGTTTGGGTTTTCCGTTTTTTTCGTTGAACAAAAACTCCAGGGCTTCTTCCCCATCAAGCAAGTGCAACAAATGGTTGGCCAGGTTGCTTTTGCGCAGCGCGCGGATGGCCAATTCTGCATCGTCCGGATTATCTTCCACCAGTAATATTTCTACCGCTTGTTGGTTCATATACATTTGTTTTAATTGGGAATACTGAAATAAAAGGTAGCGCCTTGATCAAGCTGTGCTTCGGCCCATACCCGTCCGCCATGGCGTGTCACAATGCGTTTCACGATGGCTAGTCCTACGCCTGTTCCTTCAAACTCGTTGATGCGGTGCAGGCGTTGGAATACGTCAAATAGCTTGTGCACGTACTTCATGTCAAATCCCGCCCCGTTGTCTTTCACGAAGTAACAGACTTCGTTTTCCATCGTGAAAGAACCGATCTCAATGTGTGTGTTGTTTTTATTCTGCGAATACTTGATGGCATTCGAGATCAAGTTGAACCATACCTGCTTGATCATGTTCAGGTCACCATGACAAGGATGCAAATGCTGCACGTCGATTTCCATGGTGCGTTGCTGTTCTTCTTCCGAAAGCTCGTGCAATACGCGCTCGATGAGCTTGTTCATGTCGAGGTAGTGGAGCGACAAGTCCTTTCGACCCAATCGAGCGAAGCTGAGCAAGTCATCGATCAGCTGTGCCATGCGTTTACTGCTATTAATGATGACCTCAACAATTCTTTGTCCTTCTTCATCCAGCACGTCGCTGTAATCTTCTTCCAGTATTTGCGCATAGCCGGTAATGGAACGTAACGGGCTGCGCAGGTCATGAGAAACGGTATACGTGAAGGCTTCCAGTTCCTGATTGAGGAGAATGATTTTTTCGTTATCCTCTTTTTGTTGTGTATTGTCAAATGTCGAACTTCTGCTTTTGACAAAAATTCCTTTGCTGTCATAGATGGCGGAAGAATTGACGATTCCCGGAAGCAGGCTTCCGTCTCTTCTTACAAAAAAAACTTCAAGGTTGTTGATGAAGCCTTGTTGCTTGAAAATGGGAAAGTTTGTTTGAAAGACTTTTAAACTTTCCGGAGTAATGACATCTGAAATTTTTTTCTTTCCTATTACTTCATCCCTTTGGTATCCAAGCCAGTTCAACATTGTTTGATTGATATTCAGGAAACGTCCGTCACCGTTAAGGGAATGATAGCCGCAAGGAGCGTTGTCGTAAAGATCCTGAATAGCTTTGGAGGCACTGACCAACTCTTCTTCGGCCTTTTTACGCGCACGCAAATTGATGTAAATCATGTAAAACAGAACCACGAGAATTAATCCTGTAATGGAAAGAGTAAGGATAAAGAGGATGTTGAATTTTGTAATCTGTTTTTCGTTTTCAATCGTGCGGTATTTCAATAATGTTTTTTCCTCTACCAGAAATTCACTGAATGTTTGTTTGATCGCGTCCATGAGCTGCTTGCCTTTCAAGGAAGTGATCAATACCATGCTTTGTTGAGAATCAACTTTCCTGAGTGCGATGGTTTGGTCACAAAACGCTATTTTTTCCCGGATCAGTTGTTGAATCTTCAGCAAGCGTTTGTTCTGCCGGGGATTGTCTTTTGTCAAGGAGAGTAGGGTAACGACCTGCATGGTAATGCGGTCTTTACTTTGGGTATAGGCAACTAAAAATTCTACTTGGTCTGTCAGGCAATAGCCACGTTGCTGGGCTTCGATATCTGTAAGGGTCAGGAGCAATTGCTCGGATTGGTAGAGTACCTCCTGTGTGTGATTTACCCAATGGCTGGTGTCTAATTGAATACGATTGTTTTGGTAAGAATAAATCCCCAGTACAAAGACCAGAGCAAGGGTAAGAATAAATCCCAAGACAACGTTAAATTCGAAACGCTTGTTGATGGTGTTGATAATGTTAGCTAACAGTGCCAAAATGTTTTCAGAACAGTTTAAAAGGATGTGTGCTGCATTCCTTTTAGAAGGAAGCAACAGGTATCAATTTACATAATTTTGTCGTAAGTTTTTAAGAGTTGATGAGTTAATTTGTAGTTTTGGACGTTAATTTTTGGTAAGTGCTTTAAACAAAAACAACTAAAGTAAAAGAGAACATTACTTGAGTTGTATAAAACATGTATATTTATAAAAGGTAATCAAAACTAAAAATCAATTGTCATATGAGAACATCTAATCCTGCATTGGGAGACAATACATTCAACTTGCGAGCAGCTCAGGGAGAAGAGTCCATGAGTATTCAAGGGACCGTTAACAAGTCTGCGATTCTAATTGGTATTATCATATTTGCCGGAGCATTATCCTGGTCTCAAACGATGAATGGTGGCATCGGCATGCTGCTTACTATTGGAGGAGGTATCGGTGGCTTGATTGTCGCCTTCATTACCATCTTCAAAAAAGAATGGTCTCCGGTTACAGCGCCGATCTATGCCTTTATGGAAGGTCTGCTTCTCGGAGGTATTTCTGCCATGATGGAATCCTTGTATAGCGGTATTGTTCTTCAGGCAATCATGCTTACCGTAGGAACATTCATCGCTTTGCTTTCAGCCTATCGTTCGGGACTGATCAAGGCAACGGAAAATTTTAAATTGGGAGTAGTTGCGGCTACAGGTGCAGTGGCTTTGGTTTACCTGGCTTCGTTTGTACTGTCCAT
>DATHPB010000184.1:0-2857 GCA_035484295.1 Cytophagaceae bacterium | reverse complement strand
GCCATGATGAATACTATGCCGTAGTACATACCCAACAATAAATACTCTTTGAATGCATAGGAAGCAAACACTTTATTTTTCCTGATCTTGAATAAAAAACTACCAATTGTACCTGGACGGATTTTCAGGTAATAATAAGATGGAGTTTCCGACGCAGGAGCCAAAGACAGATCAAATACAAAGTTCTTATGTTGGTATTCCCGTTGGATGAAATCGTATTGCACACCTGTTTTACTTTCCGTATAGCTATTGAAATGGTAAAAGTCAGGAGTATAAAAATCTACTTCTGAAAATCTGGAATCTAAAATCTCCAGGATCCATTTGCTGTGAATACCGGTCCTGTTCAAGATCTTAAATCGTATCCAATAGTTGCTGGAAGCATGATGACTGAATTGCTCTTTGGCTCCGCCTTCCTTAAAAGCATATCGTTCCGGATGAGCCAGGATATCATCCAAGGTGACTTTTGCAGTAGGGTCTTCAAATATCTCAATCGTATTGCTCAGGGTTTCATACTCTTCCTGTCCATCCTCTAAAACGATTGTTTTGCCGTGACTTAGCGCCAGGGCGCAAAAAAAACATACAACTATACCTATCCCTCTCATTCGCGGAGAACCTTTTTTGGTGTAAAAACATCTCCAATATACTTAAATAAAATTGACAGTATACAACTCTGCGATCGGGATGTCAGCGATAATTTTCAACGCTGATGTAGCTTTAAACCAACTACAGGTAATAGAGGCGCCGTTTTTTTAAATAAAAAACAAAAAATAGGCGGTGGAGTAACCGTATAAATACACCTTGGATAACGGCATTTTACTCTCCAAAAAAATTATACACATTCATTGAAACATCACCTGTTGATTTGTCTTTTATATGGTTCTAATATTTTCCAGATAGGTTCTATGATAATAAGTCAATGCTTTATAATATTGAATACTATTATGACTCCATTAAAATAAAAATACACGATATATGTTGTATAAATTCCTGTCAAATTTTCGCGTACAAACTCTTGTCATCATTATTTTTTCGCTATTGCTCTATGGCAATACTTACCGCAACACCTATGCGTTAGACGACGATATCATTATCATCAAAAACCTGAACGTACAAAAAGGATTTACCGGCATCAAAAAAATATTAACGACCGATGCCTTTCAGGGTTATATGGACATGATGCAAACCGATCTTCCATTGACCGGTGGCAGGTACCGTCCTTTATCCATCGTTACATTTGCCATGGAACAACAAATTTTCGGTGAAACAAATGGAGAAGCATATATAAAAGTGCAAAAAGAATTGACACAACAACAAGCGCAAAATGTTTCCTCTGAAACCATTTCTGCTCTTCTTAAACAAAAAGATGCCGCTGAAGCCTCCATCATTGAAAGCAATTCCAAGATAACTACGCAACGTCACATCGTTCAGATTATATTGTTTGCTCTCTCTATGGTTATACTTTTGTATTTTTTGACGCACCATGTTTTCCCTTCTTATCCTTTGCTTGGGTTCTTCACTGTATTGCTTTTTGTGGCGCATCCTGTGCACACTGAAGTAGTAGCCAATCTTAAAAGCAGAGATGAAATTCTTTCCCTGATGTTTATTTCACTTACCGGTATTTACTGTTTTCGCTACCACAAAGAAAAATCAACGAAGAATCTTTTGCTCTGTTCGCTTTGTTTTGTCGCCGCTTTGCTCTCTAAAGAATATGCGATCGTACTACCTTTTGTATTGATGGGAGGAATGTACATTTTTCACACCGGCAATTTCAACGCATTGTTTAATACTTGTGTAAAAACCATGTTAGCCATATTGTTTTTTTTTATGGTTGTTCGTTTTTCCGCTTTCCACAAAGCACCAACGTCAGACACTATACAAGATGTACTTAACGCTCCTTACCTGTATGCCTCATCAAGTGAAAAAATAGCCACGAAAATTTCCATTGTACTGCAGTATGCCAGAGTATTGATCTATCCCAAAAATCTTTCGTACGACTATTCGTACAATCAATTACCTTATCTGAATTTCAGTAATTGGCAAACATGGATAAGTATTATGATCTATGGCAGTTTGTTTTTCCTAACCTGGCATTTAGTGAAGAAAAGACACATCATAGGATTTGCTTTTCTTTTTTTCCTAAGTTTTTTTATGTTGGTCAACAACCTGCTCTTCAACATTGGTGCTACCATGGGAGAGCGCCTGATCTATCATTCTTCGCTGGGTTTTTGCATGATCGTAGTCTGGATCAGTTATACCTTGCTCAATAAATTAAAAATTAATCAAACTGCCTATCCGTTAATTGTTGCTCTATTATGCCTTGTCGTTCTTTCTCCGTTAACGGCCAAGACTATCGACAGAAACCTGGCATGGTCAAATGATTACACACTGGATACAACAGATGTACACTATGTTTCAGGAAGTGCATCGGCCAACAACAATGCCGGAAGTACCATCTACAATGAAGCCTTTAAAAAGTTGCTGCTTGCCAATCCTAAAACAGCAAAAGATACCGTGGTGTTTGAAGCAAGCATTCACGAAGCCATCGACTATTTAAAAAAGGCAGCCAGCATACATCCCAAATATTTCATTGCCAACATGAACCTAGGTATGTGCTATTACAATTTACAGGAATACAAAATTGCCGCGGGTTACTGGGTCAAAGCAGCCAAGTTATACCACGGACCACATCCTACATTACAAGTACACTCGCGTCTATTTTTAGACAAAGGACTTCAACTGGGTCATGATAAAAAATATGCAGAAGCCATTGTCGAACTGACCAGAGCTGCAAGGATATATCCTTACGATGCAGGAATATGGAACAATCTTGGGGGTTCGTTGTATATGGCAGGTCGCT
>DATHPB010000183.1:0-6863 GCA_035484295.1 Cytophagaceae bacterium | reverse complement strand
AGGAATGTGGCAAGATCATCTATGAAAGCAAGCGTACCAAAGCCTTTAGCGAAGGCTGGATCGAAAAACTGAAAGTGGACATGCGTGCCGAACGCGCAGATTTTGCCGTTATCGTGACGGAGACATATCCTAAAGACATGGATATTTTCGGTTTCAAGGACGGTGTATGGGTTTGCACATTCCGTGAAGTGCAGGGTGTGGCAGCATTGCTGCGTGAAGCCATAGTGGGAGTGTTCAACAGCAAGGTAGCGGAAATAAACAAAGGCGATAAAATGCAATTGCTCTATGGCTACCTGACCGGAAATGAATTTGTGCAACAAATGCGCTCCATCGTGGAAACGTTTGTGACCATGAAGGACTCTTTGGAAAAGGAGAAAAGAGCGTATCATAAAATCTGGAGCGAGCGTGAAAAACAAATGGATAAAGTCATCCAAAGTTCTGCTAGCATATACGGTTCGTTGCGTGGCATTGCCGGCACAGCCATACAGGAGATACAGCAATTGGAATCCGATAATTTATTTTTAGACGCTCCCGATGAGGAGCAGAAGTAACAGATGAGTCAACTCATGGATGTCCTTTCAAAATTTCCACGCTGGATAGAACCCGTTGGTGTAGATGTGCAAAAGGCAGAAGTATTGGCAAAGGAGTTGAATATTTCTTTAACCCTGGCTCAATTGCTTTTTCGTAGAGGTATCTATACGTTTGAAGAAGCCAAAAAATACTTTCGTCCTTCTTTGAAAGATCTGCATGATCCGTTTTTGATGAAAGATATGGATCGCGCGGTGGACCGCTTGATACAGGCTTTAGAAAAAGGCGAACGCATCATGATTTACGGCGATTACGATGTAGACGGCACGACCTCTGTCGCCTTGGTTTATTCCTTTTTGTCAACGATTCATCCTCATTTGCTTTATTATATTCCCGACCGTTACAAAGAAGGATACGGAGTGTCTTTGCAAGGCATGCACTGGGCAAAAGAAAAGGGAGTAAATCTGATCATCAGTTTGGATTGTGGCATCAAATCATTTGCCGCTATTGAATTGTGCAATGAACAGGGAATGGATTTCATCGTTTGTGATCACCATAAACCGGACGATAAGAAATTACCTCCCGCCCATGCTGTACTGGATGCCAAACGCAACGACTGCTCCTATCCTTATAAAGAATTGTCAGGTTGCGGCGTAGGATTTAAATTGCTTACGGCTCTTTGTCAAAAAACGGATAGACCATTTGATCAACTTGTCCCTTACCTGGACTTAGTTGTCATCAGCATTGCTGCAGATATCGTTCCTATCACCGGCGAAAATCGTGTCCTCGCTTATCATGGCTTGAAACAATTGAACGCTTCTACACGTGCAGGCATCAGAGCTTTGGTGAAAATAGCCGGATTTAAAAAAGACCTGAATATTTCTAATGTCGTATTCGGACTTGCTCCTCGCATCAATGCAGCCGGTAGAATTGACCATGCCTTTGGGGCACTGGAGTTATTGTTGGAAAAAGAGGAAGCTTTGGTCATGGAGAGGGCTAATCAAGTCGATGACCTGAACAGCAGCCGCAAAGATTTTGATCAACGCATTACAGAAGAAGCGCTGGCAATGATCGAAGCGGAAGGTCAGTTGTCAGCAAAGACAACAGTATTGTTCAAGGAAGATTGGCACAAAGGAGTCATCGGTATTGTGGCGTCACGTTGCATAGAGAAATATTACCGACCAACCGTCATCTTGACGGAAAGTCAGGGTATGGCAACGGGTTCAGCTCGCTCAGTGCGTGGTTTCGATTTACACGAAGCCATCTCTCAATGTGAAGACTTATTGGAACAATTCGGAGGACACATGTACGCGGCTGGTCTTACGCTAAAGAAAGAAAATGTACCGGCATTTAAGGCAAGGTTTGAACAGGTGGTTTCTACAAGCATTCAGGAACACATGCTGCATGCTTCGCTGGAAATAGACGAAGAGATTCCATTGAGTCGTATCACAGAGAAGTTTTTTCAGATTGTGGAACAAATGGCGCCTTTTGGTCCCGGGAATATGCAGCCTGTGTTTGTCGTACGTCGGGTGAAGGCCAAAGCGGTGCGTCTTTTGAAGGAACAACACCTTAAGTTTGAGGTATGTTGTCCTGAAACAGGACAGAAGATCGTGGCTATAGGATTTCAAATGGCAGAGTTCTATAAGAACATAGAGGAAGGTAAATACTTTGACCTGTGTTTTCAAATCCAGGAAAACGAGTATCTTGGACAAAAAACACTGCAATTATTGGTGAAGGATGTTAAATTTGTGGAGTAATTAGAAGACATGGTTTTACGATCGGAACATTTGTTCAAAAAATACAAAAATCGTTTGGTGGTAAACGATGTTACGGTAGAAGTGAATCAGGGAGAGATTGTTGGTTTGCTGGGTCCTAATGGTGCAGGTAAGACGACATCGTTCTACATGTTCGTAGGACTGGTAAAACCCAACGAAGGCAAAATATTTTTGGACGATGAAGAGATCACTCATTTACCCATGTTCCAGCGTGCCCGTAAAGGTGTAGGCTACCTCGCGCAAGAAGCGTCTGTTTTCAGAAAGTTGAGTGTCGAAGACAACATCGCTTCCATTTTAGAGATGACCGATATTCCAAAGCAACAACAAAAAGAAAAAGTCGAAGAGCTGTTGGAAGAATTCAGTTTGACACACGTGCGTAAAAACCTGGGCCGTGTGTTGTCAGGAGGAGAGCGACGTCGCACAGAGATCGCAAGGGCCTTAGCGGTAGATCCTAAGTTTGTTTTGCTTGACGAACCTTTTGCAGGTGTTGATCCCATTGCAGTAGAAGAGATTCAAACCATCGTCGCCAAATTGAAAAACAAAAACATAGGCATTCTAATTACCGACCACAATGTGAATGAAACGTTGTCCATCACAGACCGGGCATACCTATTGTTTGAAGGGAAAATTTTAAAATCAGGAACTTCAGAAGTGTTAGCAGCAGACGAACAAGTACGTAAAGTTTACCTTGGCCAACACTTTGAATTCAAACGCAAGATCTTGCTATAACTTACAGCCGACAAAATGGGGATGTTTAATTTTGCTGTAAGAGAATTATTAAAGCGAAGGTATAGTGGCATCGAGCAGTTCATGCTGCATCCGCACGATGTACAGGAGCGTGTCTTTCATTCGTTGATTCATAAAGCAAGCAAAACAGAGTGGGGCAAGCGCTACGATTACAGATCCATCAGCTCATACGAGGAATATACCAGACGTGTACCGGTAAGTACTTACGAGCAATTGTATCCGTACATAGAAAAAATTTTACTAGGAAATCAAAACGTGTTGTGGCCTTCACGGATCCGCTGGTTTTCTAAGTCTTCCGGCACTACAAACGACCGCAGCAAATACATCCCGGTTTCACCGGAAGCATTGAACATCTGCCATTACAACGGCGGTAAGGACTTGCTCTCTCTCTATTTTCAAAATGTTCCTAAAAGTCAAATGTTCAAAGGCAAGAACATTGGTATCGGAGGAACTTACAAACGTAATCACATGCATGCTGACTCTTACATGGGAGATGTGTCGGCGGTGATCTTGGCCAATCTTCCTTTCTGGGCGCAGTTTGCACGTACACCTTCGTTGAAAGTGGCTTTGATGAGTGATTGGGAAGAGAAGATAGAAATGCATGCCCGGCTTACCATGGGTGAAAATGTGGCCAGTATTTCTGGAGTTCCTACATGGACAGTGATTCTCATGGAACGTATCCTGGAAATAACAGGTAAGCAAAACATGTTGGAAGTATGGCCGGATTTTGAAGTATTCTTTCACGGAGCCGTTGCCTTTACTCCGTATCGTGAATTGTTTAAAAAATTCTTTCCTTCCGATCAGGTCAATTACGTAGAGACGTATAACGCCTCCGAAGGATTTTTCGGCATACAAGACCAGTTGGGTACTGGCGACATGTTACTCATGCTGGATTACGGAATCTTCTATGAATTTATTCCGGTAGAAGAATTGGACAAAGAAAATCCACTGGTGTTACCTTTGTACGCCGTAGAATTAGGGAAAAGCTATGCCATGGTCATCAGCACCAATTCAGGTTTATGGCGTTACTCCATTGGTGACACCGTGCGTTTTGTGTCGATTGCCCCTTACCGCATCCGGATTACCGGACGCACCAAACATTTCATCAATGTATTTGGCGAGGAGCTGGTGATTGAAAATGCAGAGATGGCATTGAGTGTCGCGTGTGAAAAAACAAATGCGCTTGTTAATAATTTTACCGCAGGTCCGGTGTTTTTTGGAACGGATAAACAAAAGGGCGGACACGAGTGGATCATAGAGTTTTCACAACAACCGAAAGACCTCGATGTTTTCACCGCTGTATTGGATGAACAGCTGCGGTTGTTAAATTCTGATTACGATGCTAAACGATACAAAGACATGGCATTATTACTACCTAAAGTTCATAGCGCACCGGCAGGTACATTTTACCAATGGATGAAGAAGAAAGGGAAATTAGGCGGACAAAATAAAGTACCTCGTTTATCAAACTCCCGGGAGTTTATGGATGACTTGCTGGGAAGTCTCCATGTGTAAACAACTTATGGCTAATGAAATAAAAAAACTCCCATGCTGTTTGCAGCATGGGAGTTTTTTATGAGGGCTGATTTTTCTTAGAAATTGAAACGTCCACCAACTCCTGGTTGTACATACAAACCTGGATTGTTGACAAAGTTGATGTAGAAGTTCAAGTCTGCAAATACAGAGAAAGGAGCGTCTTTAAAGGTATATTCTGCACCACCTAATGCGTCGATACCAAATTGTACATACGTAGCTCTGTCGCTGCGGTAGAACCCGTTTACATCATAGTAGTAATACTTATAGGAGATAGTTCTCATTTGCAACCCCCCACCGGCATACCATTGAAGACCTGTAACTGGTTTGATGTCAAACAATCTGGTATAATGTGCTTGAAATGCAAGGCCGAAAGGACGATCATGACCATAACCGTAATAGCCATTTTGGTAGTAATGATGATCGTAATCGTAAGAATAATCGTAACCACCGAATAAGAATGTCGGTATACCTGCGTTGAATTCCAAAGCAGCTTTGGTTCCTAAGTATTTTTTGAAGGTAACACCTGTTGGATCACCAAGGCGTACACCAATGGCCATGTTTTTTTCGGCATTGGTACCAACATTAGAACCGACAGATTTTTTTTGTGCAAAAGAATTGGAAACGCAAAGAATAAGCATCGCCAAAAGAAGTAGGTGTTTTTTCATAGTTATAATAAATAATGTTTTCTATTTACGGAGCAAATATAGTGCGAATAAGAATAGACACAATAGAAAGAGGAATTTTTCACCAACGTAGAAATCTTTTTCCCGGTATGAGGAAAAAAATTCAATTCATCATAGGGGATAGACAAGTGAGCGTTGTCTTGGTGTTGAACAATGAGAGGCTCTGGCTTACACATAAAACCGGAGCCTCCGTGATTTGTTTCTTATAACATTATTGCGCTATCGTGGTTTTCATCAAGACATCAGTATTCTTTTTTTCTGAAAGCTCTACTACAAAACTCACCGAATCAATGGGGATGACTTTGTTGGTGGCAAAATCATAGACCTCTATTTTAGTAGTGTCTTTTGTATTCAAAAGATTGATGCGCTGTACAGATCCTTTTTCTTTATTCACTTCGTAAGCAGTAAGTGATCCTGCTTCTCCATTGACATAATCAACCGGTACTTCGTCTAGCGACAAGTGAGCATTGTTGCTGTTGTCGACAAAAATAAGGTAGTAGTTTTTTTCATTGGCAAGGTAACGATAAGACATTTGCCCTTGCCCTTGTTCTGATTTCCCCACTTGGTGTTTAGGTAGTTTTTTCATCCAGGCCAGATGTCCTGTCGCATCTAGCTTTGTAATCAATATGTCATCATAGTGAATGAAATACGCATTGCGCGCAAGCCCTTTTGGTGTATAGTAATGCTCTGTTTCCAGGTGTGCGCTTTCTCCGATAAGAGTCAGTCCTCCGTCTTTTTCCAAAATCACTTCCTTTAAAGTCAGATAGCTTTCTTTGTGTTGTGCATTGGAATTAGTGTACTGGTTGATGATGGTTTGTGAAATGTCGAATGTCACCGCATCGTAAAGTTTGGTCGTCGCGTCGGCTTTCAATACAAACAAACCTCCAGCAAAACTGGTGTTGATGTTTTTGGTATAAAATCCCGCACAAAGAACATAATTGTTTGGGGTTTCAAACAACCCGATTTTATGAATGGATTGTTTGTCAAGAGCAACAGGTGCAGTTGTGAATTCAGCGGTTTTGTTTTTTATTGTCGTCAACTCAAAGTGAGAGTTCGTTTTGTCTTTTTTATCCCATAGCTCTGTTAGGACATAAGCGTTGCCTTCACTGTCTATGGCATAGTCCAGCTCTTCAGAATGGTTTGCGACAGAAGGTTTGAATTGATTGTTCCATGACAACTCAAGGTTTGAATTGAAAACATAGATTCCGTTTTCTTTAGGGTTCTGTTTTGTTGCAGATAAGTTGTAGTGAACAAGTAGTTTGGATTGATTGTAAGAAGTACGAAATCCAAAATGCATGCCGTGAGAAAAAATGCCGGAGACCTTTATGATTTGCTTTCCCTCTGCAGTGAAGCTTCCTGTTTCAAAATTAATTTCGCGTGCATACAGTTGTTCCGTTTTATTTTTTTTATCTGCCAAAGAATAAAAGAGGTAAAATGAACCGTTGAATGCTGTCGCATATTCTATTTTATACCCTTTCGGGAAATCATTAAACACTTTGCTGGAAGTGAGACTTAAATTAACAGCACTGAGTTTTTGCAATACAACATGTTTACCTTCAGCTTTAAGTGCTAGGATATCTGTTCCTTTTTGAAA
>DATHPB010000182.1:0-3487 GCA_035484295.1 Cytophagaceae bacterium | reverse complement strand
AAAACACCTCCTTGTGCAGACCTCATTGCTCAATATCCTTTTTCGACCGTTTACTTCAGTAACATTGATCCTAATCCCTTGGTAGCGGGTAGAGGTGCAGAACGAATTTTCTCTGCCGGCATAAAAGTATACCAGGGAGTATTGGAAGCTGCAGGACGTGAACTCAACAGACGATTCTTTTGCCGGTATGAAAAAAAACGTCCGTACATCATTTTGAAATGGGCGGAAACAGCGGATGGATTTATAGCACATACCAATTACGATTCCAAGTGGATCAGCGGTGAGCTGTCAAGAAAACTGGTTCACAAATGGCGGTCAGAGGAAGATGCTGTGTTTGTAGGAACGAATACGGTATTGTTTGATAATCCGCAGTTGAATGTCAGAGATTGGAAGGGTCGTGATCCGATTCGTCTGTTCATCGACAAGCAACTACAGATTCCTCAAGGTGCCCATGTATTGGATGGTTCTCAGCCGACGGTATGTTTCAACTTCATCAAACAAAAAGTGGAAAATCAGGTTGAATACATTAAGTTGGACCCGCACGATGATTTGAGCGAAGCGATCCTGAATGATTTGCAAGTAAGAGGTGTCATGTCTGTCATGGTAGAAGGCGGTACACAATTGATTCAATCACTGATCAATAAAGGCTTGTGGGATGAAGCCCGGGTATTTAGGAGTACATCAAGCTTTGGGGAAGGAATACGCGCACCGCATTTGCAACATGCAAAGTTACAATCCAGAGAAAGTATAGAACAAGACCAATTGGAAATATTCACTCATCATTTGACGAACTGACTATGAAAAAAGTAGTGAGCTTTTTGAAAGCGTTACAAAAAAACAACAATAAACCCTGGTTCGATGAACACCGTACAGATTATGATGCAGCGAGAGGTGAGTTCATAGCACAGGTAGAGGATTTGATTAAAAGGTTAACGAAAATAGATCCGGTTATAGGCAATCCGCTTCCTAAGGAATGCGTCTTCCGCATCAACCGTGATGTGCGCTTCTCTAAAAATAAAAACCCATATAAGAATAACATGTCTGCCGTTTTTGCATCCGGAGGAAAAAAATCTCCAAGACCCTGTTATTATGTTCACATCCAACCGGGCAATTCTTTTATTGCGGGAGGCATGTGGATGCCAGAGAAGGAGTTGCTGGAGAAGGTTCGCCAGGAGATCGATTACGAAGGAAAGTCACTGCAAGCGATACTTAAAAAAGCATCATTCAAAAAATATTTTTCCGGATTGGACGAAGAAGAAAAACTGGTGCGCATGCCCAAAGGATACGAAGAGGATCATCCTATGGCAGAGTTGATCAAGTTGAAAAGTTTTACTGTAACTCATGCCGTTTCGGATGCACAGGTATTGCAAAATGATTTTCCCGATTATGCATCCAAAGTGTTTGCACAAATCAAACCGTTTAACGAGTTCTTATCTGTAGTATTTGAAAAATAAACTTGTGTATCAAACGGTCAGTGTATTGGGTTGTGGCTGGTTGGGATTACCGCTTGCCGGTTATTTTATACGACAGGGGTGTATTGTGAAAGGCTCTACCACCTCTATAGATAAGCAGACTGTGCTGAGTCAAAATAAAATAATACCTTATCTGATTGATTTCAATAAGGGTATTTTAGAAACGGTGCTGCATGATTTTTTACAAACAGATGTGCTCATTGTTACTATTCCACCGAGAAGCAGAACGCAACTACCCGGTGTGTATCTGGAGCAGATGAAACGCTTGACGCTTCTTATTCTCCAACACCCAGGTATCAAGCAGCTTGTTTACACTTCCTCTACGTCTGTTTATCCTGATCATCCGGGTGTCGTGAAGGAAAGTGATGTGATAGATGCCGATCAGGCAGCGCAGGTTGAATTGGTGCAAGTGGAACAGTTGTTTTTGTCATTACCCATTGTCCGCACTACGATTGTCCGTTTAGGAGGATTGACGGGAGGTTCACGTTTGTTGGCCAGGCATTTTGCGGGCAAAAAAGAATTACCTGAAGGTAAATATCCGGTGAATCTGATTCATTTAGAAGATGCCGTAGGTGTAATAGGATTTGTAATCGCCAAAGGATTGGCGGGGACTTTTAATGCTTGTTCACCGATTCATCCTGGCAAAAAAAAATTTTACAGCGCGCTGGCTAGTCGATTTCAATTGCCTTTACCGGAATTCAACGAAGATGATGTGAAAGAAGGGAAAATAATTGATACGCAAAAGCTGGAAGAGCAAGGATATTGTTTTTTATACCGTGATCCTCAATCTTATACTTACACGTTTGATTAATGATGATGACCGTGTTCGTCGCTTTTATCAATGAGGTTCCAGAGGTAGCCAAATAAGAAGACCAGAATCCATGTTGGATATAGGTACCAGAAATGATTGACGTTCTTTTCAAAAAGAAATAATAAGACATGTGATACCAGGCTGAAGATTATTCCCGTAATGGCGATGGTATGAAAGGCATTGAGTTTGCGCATGCGGAGGTCGTTATTCATACAATATGAAGATTTTTTTCAGGATTTGCTATAACCGTGCTGAAAAACTAAATTGCCCTTTCTAATTGTCACCTACATGAATCCACTGGTAACTCCTAAAGACATCGTTTCGGCGAGTGAACGATTGAAAGGCGTAGTTTCTCATACTCCGCTTCAAAAAAATCAAAACCTTTCAGAAGAATTTGGAGCTAATATTTATTTAAAAAGAGAAGACCTTCAAATTGTGAGGTCTTATAAAATCCGTGGTGCCTATAATTTTATGTCCTCACGTAAACCGGAAGACTTGAAAAACGGAGTGGTATGTGCCAGTGCAGGTAATCATGCGCAAGGAGTTGCGTTCTCTTGTCGCATGTTGAAAACACAAGGTGCGATTTTCATGCCGTCTACTACACCGAAACAGAAAATTTCTCAAGTAAAAATGTTCGGGAAAGAATTTGTGGAAGTCATTTTAACAGGTGATACATTTGACGATGCATACGCAGAGTCCATTAAATATTGCAAAGAAAAAGGCCGGTTGTTCATTCATCCTTTTGATGATGCGACAGTTATTGCAGGACAAGGAACGGTAGGATTAGAGATCATGGAAGACATTGATTGCAAGATCGATTATGTATTTGTACCTATTGGAGGTGGTGGCCTGGCGTCGGGTTTGGCTACGTATTTCGAACAGGTGACACCTGATACTAAAATCATCGGGGTGGAACCTGAGGGAGCACCTTCTATGACAGCTGCTTTGCAGCGTAACGAAGTGGTCACACTAGACAGCATCGATAAATTTGTAGACGGTGCTGCTGTAAAACGTGTGGGTGATTTGAATTTTGCGATCTGTAAGGAGTTACTAAGCGATGTGGTACTGGTACCAGAAGGGAAGGACTGTTCCACGATCATTCGCTTATATAACGAAGAAGCCATTGTCGTAGAACCTGCCGGTGCTTTGAGTATAGCCGCATTAGATTATTACAAAGACAAGATCAAAGGTAAAAATGTGGTAT
>DATHPB010000181.1:0-10063 GCA_035484295.1 Cytophagaceae bacterium | reverse complement strand
TTTGTACTCTTGAACGATCCAGCAAATAAATATTTCCTGTTCCGGGGCCGCTTCTGTTGGCTGATAAGTTGGTATCAATTGTATGACGGTATTGCACCTCGTTCAATTGCATGTACATGTTGTACAAACTTATTTTATGAGCATCATTAAACTTATAATCTATCTTGTTGTGAACCCCGTACCGGGTTTGATTGGTATTGTATTGCCTGATGAACATGTCATCGAAATACGGGGTATTGCCTTTGAGTGGTTGGTTGCTAGGCTGGAACCATGTACTGTTCGAACCTCTGTATAAATTCTGATAGCTGAATGCAACGATAGCCCCCAGTTTTTTCTTTTTAAAGAAACGTCCACCGACTGATCCTCCGAGTACAGTATTCAGAGGGAGTTTGCGTGTGGTATAATCAAAATTTTTGTAAGTAAAGTCATAAGGGGTGGCCTGATATCCTGTTCCGTTGATATCAGCAGGCGATTTGAAATTTATTACCTTTTTATCGAAGTTGGTATATCCTCTATCGGAAAGTAATTGACTAAATCCAGTACCTATGTTTCCTGCTGCGGTGAAATGCTCAGGTGCATCTTTCATCACTAGGTTCATGGCTCCACCGATGGCATCTCCCTCCATGTTGGGTGTTAGGGATTTTACAACTTCTAATCGCTCGATGACATCGGCTGGAAACATGTCCATCGGTACATAGCGGTACTTGTTATCGGGACTGGGAATTTTAATGCCGTTCACCAAGGTGTAATTATATTTTTGATCCATGCCTCGGATAATGGCATAGCGCGCGTCGCCGGTACTGGTTCTTTCCAATGATACTCCCGAAACCCTTTGCAATACACTTGCTACGGTGATGTCCGGTAGTAATTGTATGGTCTTTGCAGAAAGCACATTGGAAATTTGATCAGCATTTTTTTCCTGATTCAATGCATATTTATCAGACTCTTTGTCTGCTGTCCCTAGTACTTCAACGGTTACTATTTTTGATTCTTCCGGCAAGTCAAAATTTACCGTATAGTGTGCGTTAACATCTGTAATCTGGATGGTTTGGGTTTGTTGAATGTAACCTAGGTAATTGACCGTAAGTGTATACTCGCCAACAGGAATGTCTTTGATCGTGAAGTGTCCTTCTAAATTTGTAACAGTGTTGAACTTAGTGTCGTTTAGTGTAATCACAGCCTCTAAAAGAGGATCACCATTGTTGGCGTCTTTAACGTATCCTTTGATGGTGGCGGACATTGCGCAGTGACTGACGAGTAAAAGTAAAATGAATAAGTGTTTGACGTGAAAATGCATGACGCAATTTCAGCTGACAGTGTTATGAAACCATTACGAACGAGAGAACGAATCTTAATAATATTCTGTAAATAATCTGGAATCAGTACGATGAGTTAATATTAAAATAACATACCGATGTCTTCCGATTGCCAACTTGAACAATTATTTAAAAAGCTAAAATTGCTAATTGACAAGAATATGAATGAATGATGTTTCAACAGCCTAGAATACCTGTAAGGAGGGACTTCTATACACTATGTTATGGGAATGTTTCCTAAATATAAAGTTATAGTCAGTGCGTGTATGATTGAAACAGACAAGATAATGTAGTAGTAATAATTTGCTAACACATTATTAATTATGCGGGAATTTTTCCGACATGCCGGGAAGGAATATACAGTAAAAAATAAATAATGATCAATGCAGTGGCGATTGCTGTCGTCAAAAATGTTGCAGATGCACCGAACATGAGCCAGAGTAAACCTGCTAATGAACTTGCCAGCATGGTACAAAGGCTTTGGAAGCCTGAATAAGTGCCAAGGGCAGTGGCTGTATCTTTTTTAGCACAAATGCTGCTGATCCAGGCTTTGGCAACGCTTTCGGTAGCCGCCGCATACAATCCATACAAAAAGAAAAGAACGACGAATGTTTGTACGGTCCCAGCGAGTGCCATTCCCAGGTATACCAATGCAAACAAAGTGAATCCTATGGTAATTGTTTTTTTGAATCCCAGTTTATCCGCCAAATGTCCGAAAGGATAACCGAACATCGCATAGACTAAGTTGTAAAAAATGTAAATGCCTATTACTGCGGTATCATCTAATCCTGCTTCTTTCATTTTTAAAAGCAAGAAAGCATCTGAACTGTTGAACAAGGCGAAGACTAACAAACCGATCGTTAGTTTTTTATATTCCGACGAGCTGTCTTTCCAATAATGTATGAATACAAAGAAGGAAACGGTTTTAGTGGATGTTTCTGAAATAGTCTTCTTCTGTTCTTTTAGTAAATACGTAATCAAAACTGCCGACAAACCGGGTACAAAAGCAATAAAGAATAATGTTTTGTATTGTCCGGGATATAAGTAAAGATAGAGTAAAGCGAACAAGGGACCCAGCACGGCACCGAGTGTGTCCATGGACCGGTGCAAACCAAAGACTCTACCTTTGGTTTCAGGAGTCGCTTCATCAGAAAGCAATGCATCCCTGGAACCGGTGCGTATTCCTTTACCTAAACGATCGATCGTCCTGGCTGCAAATATCCAGAAAGGAAAAACAAACGTAGCCATAAGAGGTTTGGATGCAGCACTCAACAGGTATCCTAAGCGTACGAAAGGAAGCCGTTTGCCAGACGCATCGGATAATTTTCCGAAGTATCCTTTGCTAAGTCCTGCCGTAGCTTCGGCTATACCTTCCAATATGCCAATCAGCAAAACGGAAAAACCAATGGTCTTTAAGTAAACAGGCATGATAGGATAAAGCATTTCGCTTGCGAGATCAGCAAAAAGGCTCACAAAGGAAAGAATCCAAACGGTCCGGGTTATTATTTTCATGGGTGTTGAGAAAATTTAACTTCCTGTTTTCTGTTTCACAGGAAAATTGAAATTGGTAATCCAGGCGACTTGCAGTAAATAAAGATTACGCAAGTCTTGTTCAATGTCTCTTACGTTGAATTGCAATAAAGGACCAACTTCTATCCGGCCTATGTTTTTTGTTTGGTATCCGATTCCTGCATAGGCCCAGTTTTCACTATACAATGCACTACGTACAGTGCCAGGAGGAACGGTCAATGTAAAATAAGCTTCATCGTAACAGTTGAAATAAAACTCACCTGCATCCAGTGTGAGACCTTGCAATGGAATGTTGAATCCCAATTGATAACGTAGTCGAGTAGTCATGGGCCATTCCCCTGTTTTTTCATTTTTAATGAAACGTTGTTCGTACCTTAAACGATGAGTCATTCTTCCATGCGATAAAGCATGGCTGTATAGTACTTGTTCCCATGTCCTCCATTCTTTAAAGTAAGGTACGTTGGGATTACTCCTTTGGTAATTGTAAGTTAGGCTGGCGGTGAAATTAAGGTTAGGAGAGTAAGCATAGATTATGCTCGGTTGTATGTACAACTGCAATGGTTTGGAAGGATAGTATGTACCGTCAATTACGCGGTCTGCTAGGTCCAAGGTTTCTGATAGAAAGAAATTGTAGTTCAACCTTTGACTAATGCGGCCTGTTTGCGACAGTGTCGGAATGATGCCACAGTATTCAAGGTTTTGGGCGGCGACATAACCGGAGGTAACCATAATGCATACCAGTATCATTATTTTTTTCATGAGCTAAAATAATGTTGGTATAGGGTTGATTGTTTTTTCTTCCGCATGCAATAACTGTCCTTCTGCATTGAAAAACATTTCATAAAACTTTGTACCCGATTCGGATTTCGTTTTTACGTTGAGTTCGTATTCCGTTTTTAAATGCGGATTGACAAATTGCACATCGGTGATGTTATATTTGCTGTAGCTTTTTGACAGGTAGGTTTCAATGTTGCTTTGTGTGGGAAGAGGCAAGTCCTTGAACTGTATTTTCTTCTCTATCTCATACAGGGTACCGTCTTTAAGGAACGAGAGAGAGATTTTTTCTTTGTTTTGAATCAATTCCACCTCATAAAAAGTAGTGTCTTCGTCCGATTCAATGTAGTATTTGATCTTCTTTGCGTCTTTATATTCTCGTTGCAAATAGAGCCTTATCTTTTCCGGCACGTGTTCTTTCTTGATTTTCTTTTCACCAAACGAAAATCCTCCGAGGTATATTATCAAAGAGGCAGAGACTAAAAGAAGCAAGAAATATTTTATCATGAGGTATACGATGGATAGGTTTTAAAAAGCATGTCCGAGGTTAAAGAAAAACTGTTGGTCTTCTTTGGACACTGCATAGTCGAAGCGAAGGATAGTATTTTCGTTCCATACGATCCTTAACCCCAGACCTTCTGAAGAACGGTAGTTTTGAAAATTGTTCAACCGGTTCAAATCGTCCCAAACACCGCCGATGTCGAAGAAGGGGACGGCACTGAAAGCCAGATGCTGCTTAAAGACGTGTACCTGGAGAAAACGTGTACGAAGTTCTATGTTGGCAAAATTCATTACTCTAGCTAAGAAACGGGATTGCTTGTAACCTCTGAGTGTTGTTGGCCCACCCAATCCTTCTATGCTACCTTCAGAACTCCATTGGTCCTGGTATTCGAAGAATGGTGCATCCCAGGCGGTATAGCCCATGCCTACGCGCGTGGCCAGGATCATTTTCTTGAATACATGCGGTAATATCTTTTGATAAGCTTTGGCATGTACAAATGTCTTGTTGAAATTATATTTCGAGCCGATGGCTTGTGCAGAAAATTCATTGGTGATCTCTGCAAATAATCCTTTGGTAGGATCGGTTTCCAGGTCTCGGGTATCATACACAATGCCTGCTTGAAGTATGCTTACTGTGCCTTGGTATACACCGCTAATGTTTCCTGCGTCGTAATCATTCTTTATTAAAGAATTGCCGCTGAAAGGAGTGATGGTAACATTTGCAATTTCATAACCTCCCAATACACGTACCTTACTGTCAAAGAAAGAATGTTCGGCGCTGATGTTTAAAATAAATTCCTGTTTTTGGTAACGGTTGTAATTGCTGTTGAAGCCTGTCAACGAATTTTCGTAGTCTGTATAACTGGCATTGTCTATTAAGGCCTGTGAAGAGTCTCCGTTTGGATGATAACTCAACGGATTCAAGGATTTCTCAGTGTTGCCGAAATACAAAAGATTGGGATTTATTTCGTATGCCGCTTCCATACGCAATCTCCATTTGGAATTGAAGATGTAGGGAATGTCAAGTCCCACGGCAACTTCCCGTTGTGCATTGGAAGTATTGAACAATACGACATTCAGCCGTTGGCGATAAGGAGTATAAGCGAAAAAAGGGTCACTCTTTTTCCCGTTAAAAAAGATTTCCAGTTCAGCACCGTACCCAAATCCATTGATTGGATCTGAACTGAGCTCGGGTACACCCGTTACGTAAACACCTTCTTTCTTATTTTGCAGGTCTTCTTCTGAAAGCCTTTTTTCATCGGCAATGGAGAAGGGTAAATTCGCTCCACTGATGACGGTATTGGCTGAATCAATTTGAGCCATAGAAGGTCCGGCCAGCAAACCGAAAGCAAGACAAAGAATGGCCTTCTCGTATTTCATAAGCTCTAAACTACTTACTCGTTTTAAACCGGTGGACGAAACTAAATGCCGATCCTGAAATTTTTCTGGAATCTAAAAAAGAATAGAAAGGGTATGCTCTGGTGAAGTATACGTGTAGGAAATGTTATAATGATAGAGCGTACAAATCTTCTTGACAATGGAAAGTCCTAATCCATTAGATTGTGGGTTGTCTGACTTTTTATTGAAACGTTCAAACAACAATTGAGGATCAAATGATATTGGGTCTCCTGTATTGGAAAGTGTGAGCGTTCTATCCTTTATGGTGGCAAGGATGGAACCGTTGGAATGATTATGATTGATGGCATTTTTAATGAGATTGGAGAAGAGAATCTCCGCCAGGTCTCTGTTCATATTGACCGATAACTTATCTAAATCAATCATTTGAAGGGTGATATTCTTGAATTCCAGCAGCTCCTTAAAATTATCGCAGCATTTAACAAACAAGGCCGTAATGTCTACTAGGTTGTTTTCTGGAAACTGATTGTTTTCGATTTTTGACAGTAACAGCAATGTTTTATTAAGCCTGGAAAGCCGATCGATTTGTTCGTTGATGTCGTCAATGAGCAATGCCTGTTCTTTATTTAGATTGGGTTCTTCCATCAACAATTCCAGCTTGCTCTGTATAATTCCTACCGGTGTTTGCATTTCATGCGAGGCATTTTCGATGAAATGCTTCTGTTGTTGGTAGACGCTGAGGTTGTTTTGAATCAAGGCTCCGATGGATTCGTTCAGTTCTTTAAACTCTGTAATCCTGGAAGGTTCAAAGTTGACATTGCTTTCTGTATCGAGCTTGTATTGTTTGATCTTGGCCAGTGTTTCGTAAAAAGGTTTCCATAAATGACGGAGAATAAGTTTGTTCAGGACAAAGACCAGTGTAAAAAAGGCAATGGAGAAAATAAAAATATCAATTAGAATGGTGAAAAGAATGTCTTCTGATTTGGTGAGTGTAGTGAGAATTGTGATCTGATAGTACTTGTTTTCTAATTTGAATACAGATCGACGTAGTCTGAAGGATTCTTCTTCTCCTTCAGACGCAATGAATTCCTTCACGTCTTTAAATTCTCCGTTTTTGTGTTTATGTATGAATTGGGTATATTCTTTTTCTGACAGGGATTTAATTTTAAAATCGCCGTTGTATTGAAAGTGATCGTCAATGGCGATGGGATTTTCCTTGAGCTCCAACAATATTTCGTTCTCTCTGAAAGAAAGGTATTCATCCGTTTCCATATAAATGGTTGTGCGCATGGAGAAATAAATGACGGCGCACCAGACGATGAGTAAAATGAAAATGAGTGTAAGAAAATACCTGGTGGTGAGATTGAGCAATTTCATTCCTGTACCAATTTATAACCCAATCCATAAATGGCTTGTATGTTGTAGTCGGATTGGTATTCGTTTAACCGTTTGCGCAGATTTTTGATTTGTGAATAAAGAAAGTCAAAGGAATCGGTCCTATCACTGTTGTCTCCCCAGATATGTTCTGCCAGAGAAGACTTGCTGACTACGCGATCGGTATTGGATACAAAAAATAACAGTAACTCGTATTCTTTCTTTTTAAGGATCAATTCTTTTTCCTGGATAAAAACCTTTTGGGCTTCGAGGTCAAAGCGAATGTTTCCTATTTCGATCTGGTTGTTTCCCTGGAAATTCAGGCGACGCACAATGGCAGTCACCCGGGCATTGAGCTCTGTAAAATGAAAAGGTTTGGCGAGGTAGTCGTCTGCTCCCAAAGTCAATCCTTCTACTTTATCGTCTAAAGAATTTTTGGCAGACAAGATAATAACACCCGTCTTGAGTTTTTTCTTTTTGACTTGTTCTAAAATCCTGAGTCCGTTGCCATCTGGTAAGCTAATGTCTAAAATGATGCAATCGTAATGATAGAGTTGAATCCTTTCTTCGGCATTTTTTTGCGTGGCAGCAATCTCGCAGACATGACCTGATTTTGAAAAGTACGCACTGATGCTGTTTTGCATGCTGGGTTCATCTTCTACGATCAATAGTTTCATGTGAAAAGAGTGGATTTAAACTCTAACAAAATAAACATTAAATCTGTAATATTTCTAAAAAAAAGAGTAGGTTAAAGCCAAAGATCGTTTTATTCAGTCGTCATGAATATTGAAAGCTTCAGGACATATTGTTTATCGCTCAAGGGCGTGGAAGAGGGGATGCCTTTCGGAGATGAAACCTTGGTATTTAAGGTTATGGAAAAACTGTTTGCCCTGACCAACATCGATACGTTTACCTCTGTCAATTTGAAATGTGATCCAGAAAAAGCAATCGAGCTTCGAGAACAATATCCTGCTATCATTCCTGGATATCATATGAATAAAAAACATTGGAACACGTTGGTGATGGACGGTTCCTTGTCGGACCCTATGATCAAGGAACTGACCAAAGATTCTTATGATCTGGTGGTGGCTTCACTAACGAAAAAATCGAGGCAGGAGCTGGAGGAAATAGAGTGAATGCTAACGAATTTTTTTCTGGAAATACAGATTTTTCAATATACTTCCTTCAAACGAGTATCCTTTCCCTGTGAGAAATTGAACGATCAAATCACTCTGAGGGTATGATGGGTCAAGGGTTTCAGATTCTATAACAATCAATGCGGGAGAGTATTTAGAGAAGTTCAATGATTTCAATACCTGTAGATCGTGCTCTTCTGCATCTACCGATAATAAATCGAAGGTTAGCGGTGCCTGGCAACGGTCAAGAATTTCCGTCAGGGATTGCGTTTGCAGCCGTTGTTTTTCTACCAGCTCAAAGCCTGGTTCTGTTTGTACATCAATGTTCATCTGCTCGGTAGAGGAAAGCACATTGTTGGTATAAACAAAGTAATCGCGCAGTGCATTTTCATCCGATACCAAAGCTGCGATGGCCATGTCCCTTGGTCTGAGTCGCGCGTATTTTTTTATGAGTGTAGCGTTGGCATCGATGCAAATGCCTGTCCATCCTTTTTTGTACAAGGAAAAGGTATTGGAAATAAAGATAGGTTCGTTACAGCCTACTTCCACATAGAATCCTTTCTGTGTAATGATGGGTTTTAAGAGAGAATCAATGATGCGGTCTTCGCCGGTGTGTGCGTAGCTGATGCGTGCACTGCGGCCGGCAAACACTCGAGCCAGCGAATTGAACCAATGATGTAAAGCGTAAAAAATAGTCCATGGATAACGCCAGGTGAAAAATTGTGTGAAGCAGACTTTTGTTTCCTGAATGAAGATTCCTGTGGAAGTGAAGATCGCACGGCTGTAAGCGCTTTTATAAAGCTGATCAGAAAAAATACGTTGTGCTATTCTTTTACTACTCATAAGATAGTTATTAGTTATTAGGCGTTAGTTGCCAGTAACTCATCACTGACAACTAACAACCGGTAAACTATAATCTTCTAAACATATCCTTGATGTTGTTCAACGTCAGTTTCTCTTTCCAATCCAATCCAATCGCGTGGTTCCACATGTGAGTCAGTTTGTATGATACTTCTGCCATTTGAGTGATCTCGTCTTCTGTCCAGCCTTTGGCGAGGCCTTGGGGAAGGGTGATGTTGTGTTTCCTCACCATCTCTTTGAATTCTTTCACCGCATCTCCATAAAACTCCGGAAGGTGATTAAAGGCCAAGCAATTGGCATACCCATGACGATAACCAAACACAAAAGACAAACCATAAGAAAGCGCATGGCAGGCGCCCACTTCAGAATAGGTAAGGCTCAATGCGCCCATCAACGAAGCTACCATCAGTTTCTCGTCGTTGGCATCCGATTGTCCGCAACCTTCTCTGATGAAGACATCTCGGCACAGTTCCAGCGACTGATTGCCGTAGGCCAGGCTGAATGCATTTTTATAAATACCGGATTCCGATTCGATGCAGTGAATGTAGGTATCCATACCCGTATAGAACCATTGGTCTCGCGGCACGTCTTTGATCAAATCCGGATCCAATACGATTTGATTGAAGGGAGTCCAGTCGCATTTCAATCCCAGTTTTTTTTCAGGACCGGTTACCACAGCAGTGATAGAGACCTCTGCACCAGTACCGGCTAGAGTAGGAACACCCACGTGGTAGATGCCCGGATTTTTAATGAGGTTCAATCCTTGGTACAATTGAGATGAACCCTCGTTGGTAAACATCAGCGAAGCTGCTTTCGCAATGTCCATGATGCTACCACCACCAATACCAATGATGCCTGCAGGAATACCTTTAGTCGATTTAATGGTGTCTCTCACATGATCCACCTGATCTGTTGTGGGTTCTTCAATGTCTACATCGATGTACATTACTACATCTTCCGGGTGTGCAGGCACTTTAGCTGCCGGGTGATTTTTGCCTTCGAAATATTTATCGACAATGAACAACATGAACTTGTCGTTGTCGTTTCTTTTTTCTTTTAAAATCTCATCCAGTTGCGCAAAAGATCCGCGTCCGAAAACGACTTTATCTACGTTTCTAAAATTTTTATGCATGGTGTAAATTCTTAACTACTTTTTGAATGGAGGCGATCATTTTATCAGCAAGTTCTTTCACTTGTGTATCTGTCCAGGTACAA
>DATHPB010000180.1:0-3153 GCA_035484295.1 Cytophagaceae bacterium | reverse complement strand
TTCTCAGTTTCATTCGGGATAATCTACTTAGGTAACTAGACAATAGACTAGAAAACGTGCCCACTTAATTTGAAAAACATTACCGCACACCTTAATCGATCTGTTTTTTTGTAATCGATGACCGAATTCTTCTACGACCTTGCCGCAAATTAAAAGAAAAAAAGATAATAGCATCACAAAAACCAATGAAAGAAGATATTATTTACCGGGTGTCAGCGGCACCTGATCGATGCTGAGATCCTGCATATGCGTTTAATAATATCTCGGGCAGACACCCTTGTATAAAAAAGTACCGATGGACATCGGTGCTAGCACTGGAATGAAATAACCAAACTGAAACAGTGATTCATTAAAGACAGTCCGTTGTGCTAGCTCTGATTTTTTATTCAATGTGCCACTACACGTTAGCGTGTTCATTATTACAAAAAAAAATATTTTTTTTTGAAGCGGCATACAATACTTAATTAAAAGGATTAAAGTCAACGATTAACGCTTCAAATAATTGAACAATTTAATAATTTAAAGTACTTTCATGTCCTTCAACTAATAGTAATACCTGCATGATTCAACATTGTATGCATAACCATAAAAGATATTTCTATTCTCATTTTTAGATCATTTCAACGTTGGCAAAAAAAATAGCGATAGCATTATTTGCACTGGTATTTGTCTACAGCTACCTGTTGTATTATGCCATTGCCTGTTTTCAATTCTCGAGTATCAAACATGACGTGGAAAAACTTCGTCACCAGGATCAATACAAAAGTGGACAGCTGATCCTTTTTTCGTTTAACAAAACAGAAAAAGGTACTATAGATGCAACGATCAACTGGCACTCCGATGAAGAATTTTTTTACCAAGGAAAACTATACGATATCATACGTAAAAAAGAAACGAACGATTCCATTCATTTTTATTGCATCAAGGATGACCTTGAAAACGAACTACTGATGGAGCTAACCAAACACGTCATGTGTTTTACACACGATTCATCGGGAGAACCCAATGATTCTGAATTTAAATTTCTTTTGAAAGATTTTATTTGTCATGATTTACCCTCTGCAGAAAAACAAGTGTCGATCAAACCAAGGATAACCTATACCAGTTATTTCTTCTTATATATCCCCTCTTCTCCTCTATCCATAAGCACTCCACCTCCGAGGCATTTTTTAAGTTAATTGTTAAACTGTTTTTTACACTTCCCTAAGAACTCCAAAATGAGTTTGAACGGATGCTGTGTATAAAAACAAAGAAACTCCTGTTTAACTTTTCTTACATCTAATTACTTCAGCTCATGGAAAAAAAATGCGCTTACTTAATCTATTGCTTTTTATCTTTTCTATATACGACAGTACACGGACAACACACACTCAGCGGTAAAGTGGTGAATGCCAAAGACAACTCAGCATTGGCAGGTGTCTACATTTCCATTTCAGATTTAAAGACCGGTGCCTTTACAGATACAGCAGGTATCTACACCATAAGCAATATACCAGAGGAAAAATACCTGGTGGAAATTAAGCATGTCGGCTACGCTTCTATCATTCGGGAAGTGGACATCAAAGAAACACCGTTTGTTAACTTCTCTTTGCATGAATCACCTATTCAACACGATGAAGTGATTGTAACGGGTATTACGACTGCAGCCAGCAAACAGAATACTCCCATACCCATCAGTGTAGTTACAGAATTGGATTTTAAACAAAGCAGTGCTACCAATATCATCGATGCCCTGTCCAATACCCCCGGTGTCTCTCAAATCACCGAAGGACCTGCCATATCTAAACCCGTCATCAGGGGTTTAGGTTATAACCGTGTAGTCGTGGTGAACGACGGGGTACGTCAAGAAGGACAGCAGTGGGGAGATGAGTTCGGTATCGAAGTGGACGAATATTCTGTGAACCGCGTAGAAATCTACAAAGGCCCGGCCAGCTTACGCTATGGGTCAGACGACATGGCCGGTGTGATCAATATGTTGGCTGCACCTACATTACAGGAAGGCAAGATCAAAGCAACCGTATTGTCAAATTACCAAAGCAACACTGGATTATTTGGTGAATCGTTTAACGTAGCCGGTAACATCAAGGGATTCGTATGGGATGTACGCTACAGCAACAAAACAGCTCACAGCTATAAAAACAAATACGACGGTTACGTCTGGAACTCAGCCTATGCGGAAAGCAACGGCAAAGGAATGGTAGGGTTCAACCGCAAGTGGGGGTATTCTCATTTGACGCTAAGTGTATACGATCTAAAACTCGGTATTGTAGAAGGTGCAAGGGATAGCACAACTGGTAAATTTACCCAACATGTATTAGGTTCCGGTAATACAGACAGCATGGCTATCGCTCCCGATAAGGAATACACACAATACAACAACTTTCCGATCATTCACCAGCATGTGAGGCATTACAAAGCCGTACTGGACAATCAAATCGCATGGGGCAAAGGATTATTGGGTATCACTTTAGGTTACCAACAAAACTTCAGGCAGGAAGCCAATGACATCACTGTCGGGGATAACTATAATAATTCCTTTTACCTGCGAACGGTCAACTATGACATACGGTATGTCTTGGTAAATAAAAACAATTTTGAATTTTCGGTAGGGACCAACGGCATGCAGCAAAATTCTCAAAACAGAGGAACCGTGTATTTGATTCCTGAGTACAATTTGCTGGACATTGGTGTGTTTGCTTTTGCAAAAAAAACAATGGGGAAATTATCCGTCAGCGGAGGACTACGCCATGACAATCGTCAATTGCTAGCAAGCGATCTCTATACCGACAGCAACGGTGTGAAGGTAAGCACACCTAATGTCAATTCGATTCATCGCTTCACTGCGTACAATTCTAATTTCGCAGGTATATCCGCCAGCATAGGCGCGACCTACGACATTACAGAAAATGCATATGCCAAACTGAATGTATCAAGAGGTTACAGAGCACCGAACATTGCAGAGAGCGGATCAAACGGCATACATGACGGTACTCCCTTTTATGAAATAGGTGATCCCAAATTAAAACCCGAAAGCAGTCTGCAGGTTGATGCAACACTCGGAACAACTGATGAAAACTATTCGGTTGAATTGAATGGTTTTGTCAACGAAATCAACAATTACATTTTTGCAGTGAAACTGGCGAGTGCGTCGGG
>DATHPB010000179.1:0-5701 GCA_035484295.1 Cytophagaceae bacterium | reverse complement strand
TACCGGTTATTGTTGAAGTGAAATGACAGCTTCTACTCTACTGCCGATAAGTACTTTCTCTCCGCTATCCAATAATACACGAACTTCACGCACTCGACGGTCTTCCATATTTGCTGCACCGTCGGAGAATAATGATTTTTTCTTCAGGTAAGGAGATGTTAAAACAACCTTACCTGTACCTACTGTATCTGTTTTTCCTTGTGGACGAATGTAGGTGCTCATACCCACTTTCACTTTATCTGCAAACAATTCGTCTACTTCCGTAACAGCCATCAAAGGACCATCCGGAGCGAAGTCACATACCGATTGATTGGAGCTAATGTTGCTGCCTATCTTTACATCCATCGAAAGTATTTTGCCATCGACCAATGCTTTTACCTTTTTACGGTCCACTAGTTTCTGATAATAATTGATATCAGCAGCCATTTCATTCAAACGACTTTGTTGTTGTTTGATGTTGGCCAAAGCACTTGCCAAATCTGCTTGCAACGATTCATAAGTAAAACGACTATCGTCCAATGCCTGCTTGGTAATACCACCCGATTGAAACAAGTTGGTATTGCGGTCGTAATTTGCTTTCGCATTCTCAGATTTAAAGCGAATAGAGTTGCTTTGAGATTGTGTCGCATTGATCAGCGCTTGTTGCGTAGCCAGTTTAGATTGTGCCTGCGTCAATTGTGCCTGCTCTACATCACTGATCAGTTCAACGATGACATCGCCTGCTTTCACTTCTTCATTGATGTCGTGGTTGATTCTTTTCACGATGCCACCCACTTCCGAATACAGGGAAACAATGTGTGACTGAGGTTCAATAAGTGCCACCCCAACGATTTGGGTAATCTGCAATGGTTTTGCTGTCGAATCTTTAGTGGCTTGATCTTCTTTACTTTTACTTCCACAAGAAGCAAGCAAGGCAATCAATAAGGTTGCAATCATGAAGTTTTTAAACATGGTATGAATCATTATTTAGTGAGAAAAGTTAGTTCCTGTACTTTCTGTTACGATGCCATTGTTGACTTCAATGACACGATGTGCGTATTGGCGCAAGCGCGGATCGTGCGTAACGACGGCCACTGCTTTTCCTTTATCTGCCAAAGAGCGTAATTCTTTCATGACTACTTCCAGAGAATCCTTGTCTAAAGAAGCGGTAGGCTCATCGCATAAGATAATTTTAGGATTGGTAACCAATGCCCTCGCGATGGCTACACGTTGCTGTTGGCCACCGGACAATTGATTCGGTAAATTTTTTCTTCGATCGCCCATGCCTACCAGTTCTAATGCATGATTGGTTTTTTCTACCGCAGTACTGGTCTTCATTCCCATCAGTTGAAGTGGCATCATCACATTCTGTTCTGCATTTAATGGAGCCAGCAAATTGAAATTCTGGAATACAAATCCGATTGTGTTGAGACGAAGTTTGGCCAACTGCGCCTGGTTCATGTTGTTGACATGTTGGCCATCCACCCATAAATCTCCTTCTGTCGGATAAATCACACAGCCCAGTAAGGAAAGTAAAGTAGTTTTGCCTGAGCCCGAAGGTCCAATGATCAAAATCAATTCTCCTTCATTGATTTTCAAGTCTGTTTTTTGCAAAGCAATCAGCGTCTGATCACCGACTTTATATTGCTTGGAGACTCCTTTTAATTCTGCTATCATATTTTAAAAGCGATATGGTGTTCGTTTTATCAGCTGTGGTTTTAAAATATCTGGAAAATCAAAACACCTGTTAAAACCACATAAATGTCATTTACAAGTCAAACCTACAACATTTTTGTTGTATTATGCAACAATTAAAATATAAATTTTATATATTTATAACACAAATAATATAAAATGAATAAAACAATTCAATTGGTCAATCTGTGGGGAGAATTCGAAGCCAAACATCCGGAAGCAGACATCGAAGATTTTTGTCGGTATTACCTTACTTCCCGAAGAGAGAAAAAAAACCAGGGTAAGTTGTTTAACGGCCTCATTCCACCGACAGACAAAATAATTTTGTCTAAACTTATTCAACGGATTGCTACTATACAGCAAAACTACGCCAACTCTTCATTGCATGACGTACCGGTGAAACAGCTGGAAGAATTTATTGTGCTCAATGCAGTCGCTCATTTGAAAGAAGGAAAAAAGACAGAAGTCATTTACACTTCTCTTCTCGAGCTATCCACCGGATTGAATATTTTATCCAATCTTCTGAAACAAGGATTCATCATAGAAGAAGAGGACAAAGAAGACAAACGTTCCAAGCGTGTAAAGATTACAGCTAAAGGTGAAGAGGTATTACAAAGCTGTTACAAAGAAATGCGTAAAGCAAACAGCCTCGTTTTTCAAGACATGGAAGAAGAAGACATCGCATTAACCATTCAATTATTAAAAAATGTAGACATTAAATTTTCTGCTTTGTGGCAACAACATAAAGGGAAGTCGTTTGATGAAGTGTTGGCTTCCATGAAAGAAAGCAAATAGTAAAACCATTGAAGCTTATAAATAAAAAAGTCCAAGGTATTTCCTTGGACTTTTTTATTTTTTATGAATTACAGTTGATCCATTAAATCGGCACTTGAAAACCCAATGTAAAGATCGTCATGATCGTTGTGAATTTATGATTGGCTTTCCCCTGGTCTTTGTATACGAGTGAGTGCGTATAGTTGGCATAACCCGCTTTGGCTGTCCACTCACAAAAGATGAACTTCAAAAACTCTGCTCTCAGGCCAGCCTCTGCACTTACAATAAATCCTGCTGCATGCCACTTGTTGTTGATCTCTTGTCCGAATAAGGTAACATCTGTACGGGGGTAAACAAAGCCCGGACCGGCTTTCACTACACCGCTTAATCTTAGCTTTTGAGTTTTAGCATTGTAAAACTGATAACGCTTTACAAGGTTCAACGTCATGAAGTTTGCACCGTCTGTGTGTTCGAAATGCAGGAAATTCACAGGGTCTAACGGACCTGTATGGTTGTAAGCGACGCCATTGATCTGACCATGCACATTGACAATCTGATAATCGTTCACCACATACTTCGCATGTTCGTAATTCAATTCAATTCCAAAATCGTGTTTATCATTGAACATGTATCCCAAACGCACGCTGAATTGTGGAATGGTAACTTCTGAAATCTTAGGAATCGTTCCGAAATCCGGTTTGTCGACAGCCTGTGCATCCTGCACCGTAAAGTCATAGTTGCCATAAGGTGTCATGCCAATAGGGGCACCATTGGCATCGGTACCTGGAGAATTGATTATCGGACCATCGTTATGAATGTGAATGCTGCTCTTGCTGTACCATTCTCTGTTGTATCCCCATGATGCATAAAGAGTTCCCTTCTTACGCTTACTCTTAATCAACGGTTCTTCGATATTTTGTGCTTGCACATAAATTGTGCTCATCATTAGTAGAAGCAAAGGCAATATAAAACGTCTCATAAATTAATTGGTGTTAACAAAGTGAATGTATTATATGAATAATGGAGGATCATGATTTTATTTCAACAGTTGTTTTAGGAATAAACAACTTCTTCTTCAGTACCTGGCACCTTTAAGTGCACTTCGTTTTTACCGGTTAGTTTTTCTACGCGACCAATCACCTGTGCATCGATGTCAAAGCTTTTACTGATAGCAATGATAGCCTTAGCCGTGGTTTCATCCGTATAGATTTCCATTCGATGTCCCATGTTAAATACTTTGTACATTTCTGTCCAGGAAGCTTTGCTTTGTTCTTTGATCGCTTTGAACAAGGGAGGTACTGCAAACAAATTGTCTTTGATAATTTTGACATCGGAAGTGAAGTGCAACACTTTACTCTGTGCACCTCCGCTGCAATGCACCATGCCATTAATCTTAGAACGATGTGATGCCAATATCGCTTTAATGACAGGGGCATAAGTACGTGTAGGAGAAAGAACCAATTTACCCATATTCAAAGGAACCCCTTCCAACACATCTTGCAATCCATAAGAACCAGCATAAATTAATTCCACGGGTACTTTAGGATCGAAGCTTTCAGGATATTTTGCAGCCAGCGGTTTTCCAAACACATCGTGTCTGGCAGAAGTAAGACCATTACTTCCCATTCCTCCGTTGTATGTTGATTCGTAGGATGCTTTTCCGTAGGATGCCAACCCCACAATGACTTGTCCTCCGCCAATATTGGCGTTATCAATGACCTCACTTCTCTTCATGCGACAGGTTACTGTACTGTCTACAATGATGGTGCGTACAATATCACCAACGTCTGCTGTCTCGCCACCAGTACTGTAGATATTTACACCGTGCGTTCTCAGCATCTCCAATACTTCTTCCGTTCCGTTGATGATTTCAGCAATGACTTCACCCGGAATTAAATTTTTATTTCTACCAATGGTCGACGAAAGTAAAATATGATCCGTAGCACCTACACATAGTAAATCATCCGTATTCATGATCACCGCATCTTGTGCAATGCCTTTCCAAACGCTAAGATCGCCCGTTTCTTTCCAGTACAGATAAGCCAACGAAGATTTTGTTCCCGCACCATCGGCATGCATGATGTTGCAATAGGCGTCATCTCCTCCCAAAATATCAGGTATGATTTTACAGAACGCTTTAGGAAAAATTCCTTTATCTATATTTTTGATGGCAGCATGTACATCCTCTTTTGAAGCAGAAACGCCTCGTTGGTTATAACGATCACTCATAAGTCGTTTTTTATGGCACAAAAATAACAAAAAAAAATGTCCGTCCTGATAATTAATCACCTGGACGGACATTTTAAGCAAGAATTAATCTTTTGTTATTTAGTTTGCTCTTTTTGCTTTTCAAGAAGCTCTTTTTCCTTTCGCTCACCTTCATTGATCAGACGAATGGTTTCTTGATCGATATCAGTTACACGAATCGTTGTACGGCGGTTTTTCTGATGTTCTTCTTCTGTTTTCGCGTCTAGAATCAGCAATTTATCTTCTCCATAACCTTTGGCAATGATACGGTTTTTGTCAATGCCTTTGGAAACGATAAAGTTAACTGCCGATTGCGCACGTTTTTGAGCCAAGCTTCTGTTGTAAGCTGCAGAACCTCTGGCATCGGTATGTGAACCCAATTCGATTTCCACGTCTGTATTCAGTTTCATGAACTCAACCACTTTGAACAATTCGATGGCAGCATCCGGACGGATATCCCATTTGTCATAATCATAGTAGATATTGTCGATGGCAAACTCTGCGTCTTTCTCTTTCACAGGAAGGACGACTTTAATTTTATGCAGGATCTGGTTATCCCCAGGCTTCAAGTCTTTGTAATCTACTTTAGGGATAAAGACTTCGACTTCTTCAGTCAAGTGACCAGGTTGTTTGGAAGCAATGACCGTGTATTTTGTTTCTGGCTGAAGATCGGCTTTGAACTGCCCGTTTTCATCTGCAGTAATCACTTGTACAGTGTCTCCTCTTTCATCCAGAATGATGATATGACTGCCTGGAAGTAAGAATTGCTGTTTGTCTTTGCCTTCTCCAAATACAGTACCATCCAATGTGTAGTGAGCCACCCTGATTTTTGATTCATCTACAAATTCATAAATGTCATCGTCGCCTTTTCCACCTGGTCTGTTAGATGCAAAATATCCATTGATTGAATCGACATAAAATAAAGTAAGCTCATCATAACTGGTGTTGATGCCCGAACCCATGTTCTCAATTTTAACCGTGTTGTCTTCTTTCTTTACAACAAAGA
>DATHPB010000178.1:0-3823 GCA_035484295.1 Cytophagaceae bacterium | reverse complement strand
ATGCTGGTATCAGATTATTTTGCGGAACGCAGGGGAGCTGTGTATATCCAGGGGTTAGAAGAAGCGAATGAATAAGTATTGCATATGTCAAAACCAATTGTAACGGCTCTTGCTTCGTATGGTATGTCAGGACAGGTGTTTCATGCACCTTTTATTGAAGCACACGAAGGTTTTCAACTGAAATATATTTTAGAACGTACGGCATCTTTGTCCAAGCTGCGCTATCCTCAAGCGATCATTGTTCGTTCTTTTGAAGACATTTTGAAAGAGGAAGAAGTGGAGTTGGTAGTGGTAAATACTCCTAATCAATTGCATGCACCCATGGCCAAACAAGCTTTGCAAGCGGGTAAGCATGTAGTGGTTGAAAAACCTTTTTCCATTACGGTGAACGAAGGTAAAGAGGTGATGAACATTGCACGTCAACAGTATAAAAGCTTGAATATATACCATAACAAGCGTTTTGAGGGGGAGTTCAAAACCGTTCGTGAATTGATAAAAAACGAGACGCTGGGTCGTCTCATTTCTTTTGAAACACGCTTTGACCGTTACCGGCCTGAGATCGGAACTAAAAAATGGAAGGAAGAAGATGTTCCGGGTGCGGGATTGCTTTATGATCTCGGTCCCCACATGATTGATCAGGTATTGGTTTTGTTTGGCTGGCCGAATGCTGTAACTGCTGACCTGCAGAAACAGCGTGAAGGAAGTCAGGTCATCGATTACTTTCACATCACATTACATTACGATCAACACGACGCCATTGTCACAGCAGGTATGTTTGCGCAGGGACCTGTTGTAAAATACCTGATCAAAGGAGATAACGGTGTTTATACGAAATACGGTGCAGATCCGCAGGAGGCTTTATTGAAACAAGGCATATCGCCTACTACCTATGATTGGGGTAAAGAAGCTTCTTCTCAATGGGGAAAGATCACGAATACCCAAGGAGAAGAGTCTTTCGTACCAACCTTGGCCGGCACTTACATGGATTATTACGAAGGCGTATACCAAACGATTCGTGCAGGTGCAGCTCCCTTGGTGAGAGTAGAAGAGGCATTGGATACGATTGGCATTATTGAATTGGCTTTAGCAAGTCAAGCAATAGGAGGAACCCAAATAGAAGCGATTAAAATTACGGCTCCTTAAACAGCTTCCGCGCAAAAGATCCAGGTGCTTACTTTGGTGGTGTTGCCGCTGAATGTCATGTCCGGTTCTTCCTTTTCAAGAACATCCTTCACCTCGAATCCTGTGGCTTGCAGAAGATCGGTCAATAATTTTTTGGAGTAAATTTTAAACCCGAATTGAGTAACGGGAATGTTGCTCATCGTTGCCTGGGAACGCACGGTTAAAAAAAGTTTACCATTGTGTTTTAATACACGGTGAATCTCTGTGAGTTCGTTCGATGGATTTGACCAGAAGTAAATGGTATTGATTGTAAATGCCTTGTCAAAACTATGTTGTTCAAATGGAAGGTGGTCTGCTGAAGCCATCATGAACCGGGCTTGCCCGCTTTCCACAAACGATTGATTGCGTGTCGTTGCTTCGGCTACCATGAGTTCCGAATAATCACAGCCGTAATAGCTGATCGATGGTTCTTTCTCCAGGATATGTTTAACGAAGAATCCATTTCCCATTCCTATTTCAAGGACGCAATCGTTGTTTTGCAAATGTAACTCGTCAATAGTAAACATGTTCATGAGCGCATTGCTGGTGTTCATGTTTTCACCCACTTTTTTACCCAAGTCTCCAGCCGGTTTTCTAAGCTGTTGCGCAAGTTGTTGAAGAGCTTCTTTGTCCATGATGAGGAGGATTTGTTTGAACTTAGTTAATCATTTCAGGCGACCGTTAATAAGGTATAGCGTTGTCCATTGAAACTTGCATGAGCTTTTTCCTTCAAAGAAATAAACGTCATGCCCAAGGGCGATGTAGGAGCGATGGCAAGGTATTCGGTTTGATCTACCATCAGTTTTCCTGCACTGATGGAAATATAAAAATTACCTTTGTCTGTAAAGACAAGACTACCCAGTTCAACGGTATCTGAAGTAGACAGCGGATTGATTAGACTCAATACTTTTTTTAATTTGATGGTTTCTTCCAGCTGTTTGGCATTCTTGTCTTTTTCAATCTGCATCATGGCGCGGGTAGTTTCATACTTATCACCGGCACTGCTTTTTTCTTCCTGATTAGCGGCTTCCTGAGCCTCCTTCATTGCTTTTTTATACATCAGTATTCGATCTTCTACAAAAGAACTGCAGAGGTTGTAAAGCGCTTGTTTGATAGAGATAGAAGCCATAGGAGAAAGATAGGAAATATGGTTTAAAAAAAAATCCCATTCCGGATATCGGAATGGGATTTTATGGTTCAAAGTGAATCAGCTTATGCAGATACTACTTTAAATTTCAATTCCACTTTCACTTCTTTGTGAAGGTCGATGCTTGCGATATGATCGCCAGCTTCTTTCACATCAGTTTTGAAAGAGATTTTTTTACGGTCTACCGTCAAACCTTTTGCTGCCAGGGCATCAGAGATCTGTAAGGTAGTAACAGCACCGAAGATCTTACCAGTCTCACCTACTTTAGCAGGAATGTCCAATGTAAGCTCTGCCAATTTAGCGGCTAATTCGTGAGCACTTGTTTTTAGCTTTTCAGCCTTGTGGGCAACTTGCTTCAATGTTTCAGCCAATTGCTTTTTCGTAGAATCGTTTGCAAGGATAGCAAAGCCGTTTGGAATCAAATAATTTCTTCCGTAACCAGGTTTTACTTTCACCAAGTCATTTTTATAACCTAGTCCTTTTATGTCGTCTTTTAGTATTACTTCCATGGTTCAATTACTATTTAAGGGAATCAGTCACATAAGGCATTAAGCCAAGGTGTCTTGCTCTTTTTACCGCTTGAGATACTTTACGTTGGTATTTCAGGCTTGTACCAGTCAATCTTCTTGGAAGAAGCTTGCCTTGTTCGTTTACAAATTTCAATAAGAAGTTAGCATCTTTGTAATCGATGTATTTGATGCCCATCTTTTTGAAGCGGCAGTATTTTTTTCTTACTTCCGTTCTATTTACAGATTCATTTACAAGTGTCATACTATGCCTCCTCTTTTACTGCTGATTTTTTGAACTCTCCATTTTTTCTCTTTTTGCTGTAAGCCAAAGCGTATTTGTCTAAGGATACAGTTAAGAATCTCATCACGCGTTCGTCACGACGGAATTCAATTTCAAATGTCTTGATCACTTGCGGATCAGCTTCGAATTGAAGGAGGTGATAGAAACCAGTGTTTTTGTGATCGATGGTGTAGGCTAATTTCTTTAGCCCCCAGCTTTCTTCGTTCACAATTTTTGCTCCCTGATCAAGCAGGATTTGCTTGAATTTTAGTGCGGTATCCTTCATCTGTTGGTCAGATAAAACGGGAGTTAAAATGAATACCGTCTCGTACTGTTTCAGGCTCATAAATTATTGTTTATAAATTTTTTAAGGGTCACAAAGATAGTTATTTATACTTTAATCACAAAAAAATCCCGCTATTTTGGAAGAAATAGCGGGATTAAAGATTCTAAAAAGCTTGTTTAACGTATTTTAAACGTCGTTTCGCCAATGAGCGCGTTTTCGCAATAGATCTGCACGGTATAAGTTCCTACTTTATAAGCACTGCCTTTTTTGTACTCAAAAGTCAGTTTTTTAGCTGTTTTATCGTACAAAACAGCGGTCTTTAAGGTATAGTATAGTTGCTTGTTGTCGTAGGTAAATTCTCCACCACCTGTAGAAAGCTCATACAAGGCTGCTCCATCCGGTTCGATTAAGCGCATAATGACTTCACGTTCCTTCACATC
>DATHPB010000177.1:0-10044 GCA_035484295.1 Cytophagaceae bacterium | reverse complement strand
GCGATCTGTCGCATTATAGTCCAGGCAGAATATCAGATCCGCTTTTATGATCTCTTCCTTTACTTCATCAGGATGTTCTGATAAAACAAGAATGGAAGAAGTCTCCAACCAGTGTAAGAATTCCGGTGCTGCATCCGGATGACAGACGATCGCTTTCTTGCCTAATTTCTCAATGAAGTACAACAGACCAAGCGAACTGCCTATGGAATCTCCATCCGGAGACTTGTGTGAAGTGATGACAATGTGAGAAGCGGAGAGAATTTCATATTCAACCTGTTGGTAGATGTTCATGTAGAGGAAGACTAAAATTGAAATGAGTGTGATCTCAGCGATACAATTTACAAATCCTTTTTCATTATGACAATGTTTCTTTTTCCTAAAGAGAGTTTTTCCACTTCATTCCATCCGAGTCTTTTATAAAGGTTTTCTGCAGTGTCTGTGAAGAGATACATTTCTTTACCCTCGAATTTTTTGAATAGTTTTGAATATAATCGCAAAGTAACGCGCCAAAACCACGGTGTCGCATGTCAGGTATAGTATAGACGAGCGCCAACCAGTTTTTATAAACAGTAAATCTTGATTCGATGTCTAGAAGACCCACGCGATGAGCCAGTGAACCTGTTGCTATGGGAACACCATCAAGAGTCATCAATACCTGAAATTGAGAAGGATCGTGATCAAACGACTTGATGTGTTGAATGCTTTTGTTTCTCGGTATGTTCCATTCTGCTAAATACCAGTCGGCGATAAGCTGTAACGTTTCATTATCGTCTACTTTAACGATTCTATAAGTTATGTTGCTCATACGCCAATGGTCTTAAAATGCATTTTAAATCTTTAGTTATTTGTTATCAGAACGTAGTCACTCTTTGCTTCAATATCCTGTATATTTCCTTTTTTAATTCTGGTAATACTTCTTTTCCAAACCATTCATTTTTTGCCTGCCATATATTATTTCTTGGTGAAGGATGCGGCAAAGGAAAATAGGTTGGCAAATAAGTTTTGAAATAAAGTACTGTTTCTGTCAATGTACTCTTTGCTTTGTCCTTTAAATAATGATTCTGTGCATATTGTCCAATGAGTAAAATGAGCTCGACATTGGGCATGAAGGCTAATAGTTTGTTGTGCCATAAAGGAGCGCATCCAGATCGTGGCGGCAAGTCTCCGTTTTTACCAGTGCCTGGATAACAAAATCCCATGGGCATTAATGCGATGCTATCGGTATTGTAAAATGTTGATTTGTCAATTCCTAACCAGTTCCGCAAGTTGTCACCGCTCTTGTCGTTCCATGGAATGCTGGTTTGATGTACAATTCGTCCTGGAGCTTGACCTATAATGATGATTTTACTTTTACGACTGGCTGCAATGATCGGATTGACGCCATCTTTGAGATGAGGAGCACATTCTTTACAGTTTTTTATTTGTAGCAAAAGATTGTCCATGTTGATGCTGATTTGAAAGTGCAGAAAAAACGTTCTTCGCAAAGAATACTAAAAGAACATTCAAATCCGATTTAAAAGAACGACTAATCACTAACCGCTATTTAAACTCCAATGTATTGATCAAATGCAAAATGTCTTTCTTCATATACTTGATCACTGGTGCCAGTGAATCGTTGCGTGTAGCGGTTTTAAAGTACAATGCACCGCGTAAAAAATGATCGGTAGAATCGGTTACATAAAATTGAAACTGCGAAGGTACTTCTCCTTCCAGCTCAAAATAGGTAGCCGTGTATCCTTTGGGTGTTTTACTGACAGATTCGTCTATCGAATAGGCTTTCACGTTATGCTTGATGGCCAATTTGTGTGAGTCGTCGATGTGTTCGTTAAAATGCTGCTTGTTGTTGCGGATATCTTTGTAAGTGATTTGCACAAAACACTCCTGTTGGGGATAATAGATATCTATCCAATGCGGTTCTGCAATTCGAGAGCGATCCGGACGGATCTCTGCGTATTTGGAATACTCAAACGTATAAGGGTGAGCTTCTTTTAACCTTTGATAGGCATGATCAGGCAAATCGATCTTATTGTACCCTTTGGGTTTGGGAACGAATATTTCTTCACAGGAAAAGAGTATTCCTGTCATAGAAACACAAAGCAGTACGAGCATTAAGTTAGTCTTCATCTTCGGAAGTAATTTCTCTGATTTCGACAGTGATACGCTCAATGCGTTTGTCGTTGGCTTCTTCTATTTTAAACACGAAGGCTTTGAAAGGGATCAATTCACCTTTTTCAGGGAGGTCCTGATTGATAGACATGACAAGGCCTCCCAATGATTCACTGTCGCCTCTTACTTCATCAAAGGTGGAAATGTCTACACCAATGGCATTACAGAAATCAGTAATAGAAGTCTTGGCTTCAAATAGATAAGTATTTTGTCCGGTACGGATAAAAGCCTGTTCTTCTTCATCGTATTCGTCACGAATCTCACCTACGATTTCTTCGATGATATCTTCCAGCGTTACAAGTCCTGATGTACCGCCATACTCATCCACTACAATGGCAATGTGATTGCGTTTGAGTTGAAAGTCTTTCAGCAGTTCATCTATTTTCTTGTTTTCAGGAATGTATTCGCATGGGCGCACCAATTGCTGCCATACAAATTCATTGCCTTTATGAAAATGGGGTAGTAAATCTTTTACGTTGAGTATACCTTCTACTTTATCAATGGATTCGCGATAGACAGGATAGCGAGAGAAATTGGTTGCGGTAATATTTTCTTTTACTTCAGTGAAAGAACTGTCTAAATCAAGTGCCACCATTTCCATGCGTGAACGCATGACCTGTCGTGCCGTGGCTCTGGAGAAATTCAATAATTTTTTTACTAACCATACTTCATCTGCAGAGCTTGGTTTGCCAGATGCGGCCTCCAGCTCTTCTTGCACACGATGTGCGGAATCGTCCGGAACCTGCCTCTTTCGAGAAGCGAAAAGAGAAGTGATTTTTTGAAAGAGAGGATTGCGCCTATTACTGCTATCCATGTACTGAACGTTTGGTAAAACAAAATGCCGTTCCATGCATACAGCGTGGAACGGCAATGCTAAAGGAACCTGAAAGCAAAAGGGATTGCTTTAGAAAAAATTGATATTCTGAATCAGGTTCGGTTTTCATAAGTGAAAAGAATTAGAATGGTAAATCGTCTGAAGCGTCTTCAGAAGAAGCCATACTTGGAGCAGAGGTGTAGCTACTGCTACCACCTGAACTTCCATTGCTTCCGCTATCGCCAGAAGGTTTACCGCCGACTAGCGTAAGATTTTGTCCTACGATTTCGGTGATGTACTTTTTTACTCCGTCCTTATCGTCGTAAGAACGGTTGCTGATTTTGCCTTCGATGTACACTTGATTTCCCTTTTTCAAGTACTTCTCGATGACGTCCGTTACGGGACCCCAAAAAACAACATTGTGCCACTCGGTTTGGTCTACACGTTCGCCCTGTTGATTGCGATACGATTCAGTGGTTGCTAAGGTAAAGCGAGCTACCTTTCTGCCATTGTCAATGGCTCTTACTTCCGGGTCTTTGCCCAGGTTTCCCAGTAAGATGACTTTGTTTACACCTGCCATAGGTTAGAGGGGTTATAGGTTAAAAAAATATTTATGAAGCACCAAAGTACGGATAAAAATACGCATTTAAAAATTTTGTTAACAGTACAGGCTTGGGAGTCTCGTCTATTTCTGATAAGGGAACGGCTTCCGTTTCATATTTCTTCATCAATGCACTCCAGGCAGTTTTTGTTTTGACCTGAAATACATAAAATCTGCTGTATAGGTCCTGATGGCTTAGTACATGTTTTAACACGTCTGATTCCATTAAAAAAGTAGAATCTGCAACGGACTTAGGTTTCTGGGATAAGCTTTCCAGAGTTTCTTTTTCCATCAAAGGAAATTCCAACAAGCCTTCCCAGATGTCATCTTTGGAGCGGCGACGCATGAGCACCTGCTCTTTGTATACATAAACATGGTATTGGAAAAAGCGACTTCTGCGAACAAGTTTTTTAATCTTTACAGGTAAATCACCGACTAGATCTTTTTGATAGGCAAAGCAGTATGGCTTGAATACACAGCGTTCACAATCGGGAGATTTGGGAGTGCATTGAAGTGCTCCGAATTCCATCATGGCCTGGTTAAAAGCATCAGGTTTGTCGGCAGGGATCAGTTCCATGGCTTTGTCCCAAAACACTTTTCTGTTTTTAGACTGAGCGATATCTTCTGTAATACCGAATAGCCTTGACAATACGCGAAAGACATTCCCATCTAGCACAGGTACTTTTTCCAAAAAACAAAAAGAAGAGATGGCTGCAGCAGTATAAGATCCGACTCCTTTAATGTTTAACCAATCGTTATAGGAAGTAGGAAATTTGCCTTTATAGTCATATAAAACCTGTTTTGCTCCTTGCTGAAGATTTCTTGCCCTTGAATAATAACCCAAACCTTGCCATATGGAAAGGACGGCTTTTTCATCTGCGGTTGCCAATTTCCCCAAATTGGGGAATGTGTCGATAAAACGTATGTAATACGGAAGTCCTTGATCTACACGAGTTTGTTGTAGAATTATTTCCGAAATCCAGATTTTATACGGATCTTTAGTTTCTCTCCAGGGTAATTGACGTTTGTTCCGCTCATACCAGTGAATTAAGGTTTGAGCGAAAAAGGGATTAAAACTTGAAAATTCAGCCACTTGTAAGATTTGATTTTAAATAGAAACATTAAAATTCTGTAATTTTTACTTAAATTTGCAAGCTCTATCCAGAATGGATGTTTGTGTAAAGGAACGAATTAGTTGAAATAAAATAAATTAAAACAATGACAAAAGCAGAAGTAATTAACGAGATCGCGGAGAAGACAGGGATTGACAAGGCAGATGTAACAGCTACGGTAGAAGCGTTCTTCAGCGTTGTAAAGAACTCTATGTCTGAGGGAAACAATATTTATGTGAGGGGTTTTGGAAGTTTTATCAATAAGAAAAGAGCGAAGAAAGTAGCTCGTAACATTTCTAAAAACACTGCTATAATCATTGATGAGCATTATATTCCTTCTTTCAAACCAGCAAAAGTTTTCGTTGATAAGATCAAGGGAAGCAGCAAAGTGAAAGCGAATGCAGAGAAGGCAATGCTTGAAGCAGAAGACGTAGATTAACTTTACGTTCAATGAAGCCTTTGCAAATCAGCATTGTCATCTTGTCTCTGGCAGGAGTTATTTCTTTTTTCATGCTGCCTAAGGTAGTGATTGAAAATGAGAAAAGCAGTCCTGACGACAAGAAAATGACCTCAAAACCATTGAAAGACAATGAATTGAGTTCTGATCTAACACATACACATACAGTGAAAGTAAAAGAATCGGACTTAAATGTATTGGCAGGATTAAAAAAACAATTGGCAAAAGCGAGTAATACTGAAAAAAAGCTTATTTTTGCCGACTCTTTATCAGCCTATTACCATAGGTTGCAGCAATACGACAGCGCTGCGCATTACAGGGAATATGCTGTGGAGTTAGCTCCAAATGAAGCCAGATGGGCTTCGACGGGCGACGGATACGAAGAAGCCTTCAATTTTGCTGAAGGAGAAACGCGCAAAATATATTTAGAAAAAGCGCAATTGTATTACGATAAAGTATTGGATCAAGACCCCAAAAATCTTGAAGTCAAATCGAAGTTAGCGATGACTTATGTTAGCGGGGAACAACCTATGAAGGGGGTTGGTTTGTTGCGGGAGGTATTGAAAGACGACCCTAATAATCAAACAGCGATATTTAATCTTGGAATTTTATCTGTTCAATCCAGACAATTTGAAAAGGCACTGGAAAGATTTAACGATTTGATTAAGATTAATCCACAACATGCTCCGGCTCATTTCTACAGAGGAGTTTCTTATTTGAGCCTTGGTAATAAAGAGCAGGCATTAGCCGATTTTAAAAAAGCCAAGTCACTCGAGAAGGATAAAGAATTTAATGCTATCGTTGATGATTACATTCATCAAGCGGAAGCAGGAAATTAAGTTTTAACATTATAAACAATTAAAAGTATGCCTTGCGGTAAAAAAAGAAAGAGACATAAGATCTCTACTCACAAAAGAAAGAAACGTCTGAGAAAAAACAGACATAAGAAGAAGTAGTTTCTACTTCAGCTTTGTTCTGAAAATGATTTTTAACCAGTCCGCCCGATAACGGACTGGCTTTATCATATACATACCTCTAACTTTCTACTACATTGAGTAAAGAATTATTTATCAGTTCTGCTCAGGAGGGAGATCGTATCGCCTTAGTCAGTGAAAAACGTCTAGTCGAGTATCAGGTTCAGAATAACTCCAATAAATTTAATGTAGGCGATGTATACCTGGGAACAGTTCGTAAGATTGTACCGGGATTGAATGCTGCCTTCATTGACATTGGGTTTGAAAAAGATGCTTTCCTACACTATTTCGATTTAGGACCTAAATTAAAGTCCTTACAAAAGTATACTGACCAGGTTCTTCATTCACCATCCTCAGTTTCGCCTAGACTCGCTAAGTTCAGGCAAGAACCCGAGATTCCCAAAGACGGGAAAATCTCACAAGTATTAACAAGAAATCAACCTATTTTAGTACAGGTTGTAAAAGAACCTATTTCCAGTAAAGGACCGAGACTTTCCTGTGAAATATCATTAGCAGGACGTTACATCGTTCTGGTTCCATTTTCTAATGGAGTTACTGTATCCAAACGAGTTACTGACAAAGCTGAAAGACACCGATTGGTGCGTTTGCTCACTTCCATTAAGCCTGAAAACTTTGGTATCATCATTCGTACGGTTGCCGAAGGCAAAGAAGTAGCGGAGCTGGACAAAGACCTTCGTTCTTTAGTGAAGACATGGGAAGATGGTTATGCTGCATTAAAAATTTCCAAGCCAAGAGATCTCATTATAGGTGAGCAGGATAAAACATCATCTATTCTTCGCGATACATTGAATGGTTCGTTTGATGCCATCACTGTAGATAAAAAAGAAGTATACGATGACATCAAAGCGTACCTGAAGAAGATTGCTCCGGATAAAGAAAAAATCCTGAAACTGCATCAAGGTAAGGTAAAACTATTTGAATCAGCAGATATAGAAAAACAAATCAAAACATTGTTTGGCAAATCTGTAAGCCTTCCTGGTGGCGGCTATCTGATCATTGAACATACAGAAGCCTTGCATGTCGTTGATGTCAACAGTGGAAATAAGTCTATCTCTGAGTCGAATCAGGAAGAGACTGCGCTCTATACTAATATTGAAGCCTGCAAAGAAGTAGCCCGTCAATTAAGGTTACGCGATATGGGCGGTATCATTGTAGTGGATTTCATAGACATGAAAAAAGCGGAAAACCGCAAAGTCATCTATGAGCGCATGAAACTGGAAATGAAAGATGACCGGTCGAAGTTTGTTGTATTACCGATCTCTCGTTTTGGTTTGATTCAAATTACAAGAGAGCGAGTACGTCCTCAAACAAACATCACTACACTTGAAGTTTGTCCTACCTGCGGCGGTACCGGTAAAATCAATGCAAGTATCGGAGTAACTGATCAGATTGAAAATCATCTAGAAGTTATATTGACCAAACAGAATGAGAGAAAGGTAACGATCATCGTTCATCCTTTTGTCTACAGTTTTTTCACTATTGGTCTTCCTTCCAAACGAATGAAGTGGTTTTTCAAATATGGCAAGTGGATCAAGCTCATGAAAGATTCTTCTTTCGGAGTTACGGAATACAAGTTCCTCAATGCCATGAACGATGACATCGACTTGGAAAATAAAACGAAGAAAGAATTTGTCTTCGATGCGAAGTTGGAAGAAGTTGAAGTGGAAGAGGAAGAAGAAGCATAAATGTTAGAACAACAAATTTAAAGCGGGACAAGAAACGGTTCCGCTTTTTTTATGGTTGGACCCGCCATTCGGCCGTGATCAATCCATCAAGCCTTATTTAAAAGACAGGGAAGCGATCCCTTGTCTTTCCTATTTTTAATTTCTCATCCTATGTTTACTTTTTTTGCTATTGATTGTCTTCATACGGGGCTTTGTTTTTAGGACTATTTTTATAAAAAATAGAAAAATAACTGACAGGCCCTTCTTTCAATACGCTTTAAATCAATACCAACCTCAAACTCCTCATGATGAAAAAACAACAATTCACAGACACAGTGGAGACATGGCAAAAGATCATGGTTTTATTCACTGCTCACGTGCAAAAAACATTCGTGTTTGTTTGTATGCTCACGATTGGTCTAATGCAAAGTAGCTTTGCACAAACCAATGTGGTAGGATATTTTCCTACCTATGAAAATTTTCCGAACCTGATCAATAGCATTGATTTGGCGAAGTTGACTCATCTTAACATTGCATTTGCTAACCCTGATGGCTCAGGTGCAATAGTTGTAGATGGAGCAAGTAATAGCGCTGTAACCACAGTGGTGAATGCGGCACATGCTAAAAATGTAAAAGTATTACTGTCAATTGGTGGAGCGGGGGCTCCAGGTAGTAATTACCATGCAGCATTTAGCAGCAGTAGCAGCATGACTAATTTTGTAAACAGTTGCCTAAACTATGCGACTACTTATAACCTGGATGGTATCGATGTAGATATTGAAGGAGATGTGTTGGATGGAAATCAAGTCACTGCCACACAATATCAGAATTTTGTTACGCAACTGGCTGCTGCTTTACATGCGAAAAATAAGATCATGACATCGGCGTTGGCAAACTGGTTTGGTGATCAAGTAACGAATGCAGCGGTTGCACAATTTGATTTTATCAATCTGATGGCCTACGATGCAGCCATCCCTGGCACTGGTGATCAACCTGGTCCGCATGCTTCCTATCAATTTGCGGTTGACACTTACAATTACTGGCACAACAAAGGTGTTCCAGGTTCTAAAATAAACATCGGGGTTCCTTTCTACGGCTATGGATGGGGTACTTACGCAGGGGATCCAGGGGGAGATTCTTTTGCGTCTATCGTTGCAAAATATCCTGGTGCTGAAAATTCAGATCAGGTTGGTTCTGGAGCCAATGCAGAATATTATAATGGCATTCCAACCATCAAACAAAAAACAGCTTTCGCTATGCAAAATGGCGGAGGTATCATGATCTGGGAAATTTCCCAAGATGCAACCGGCAGTAAATCTTTATTGACAGCGATTAATCAGGTAATTGTTGCCAACAGTAACCCAGTACCGGACAATCTGGCTAAAGGGAAATCAGTTACTGTTTCTTCTACAGAAGTAAATACGACAGTAAGCACATCTGCAAGCAACGCGACAGATGGAAACTACGCGACGAGATGGAGTTCGGCATTTGCAGATCCACAATGGATCACGGTTGATCTGGGTGCAAATTATAGCGTGAATCGTGTGAAGCTCAGTTGGGAAGCTGCTTATGCAACGACCTATCAAATTCAAATTTCATCTGACAATAGCAATTGGTCAACATTGAAATCGGTAACAGGTAATGCTACCACTACCAATGATCAAACCGGATTATCAGGTACCGGTCGCTACGTCAGAATCTACGGTACTTCCAGAGCAACGGTATATGGTTATTCTTTGTATGAAATAGAAGTATACGGTTCAGCAGTAGAAAGCCCTTACAACGGAACAGCTGCTGCAATACCAGGAACCATCGAAGCAGAAAATTATGACCTGGGTGGTGAAGGATTAGCGTACCATGATGCTGATGCTGTCAACCAAGGTGGTGCTTATAGAACAGATGGTGTGGATGTGGAAGCATGTACCGATACAGGTGGAGGATATGACGTTGGTTATATTGCAACCGGAGAATGGTTGAAATACACAACGAATGTTACTGCAGCTGGTAATTATGATGTATCGATGAGAGTTGCTGCCACTGCTGCGGGTTCTATGTTCCACGTGACATTGGATGGTACAAACATTACAGGTACCGTGAATGTACCGAATACTGGTGGATGGCAAACATGGCAGACAGTAACAGTGAAAAATGTTGCCTTGACTGCCGGACAAAAAATCATGGAAATTTTCATGGATGCAGGTCCATTCAATTTAAACTATGTTTCTTTTCAACCGT